>NZ_JPXY01000037.1:0-24303 GCF_000771895.1 Gallibacterium genomosp. 2 | reverse complement strand
AATCCCGAAATGCGCCTGTTACACAAAATCGACCTCGTTGCAGCACAAAGCCGAGCAAAACTCCGATAATTAATCCACTTAACATATTTTTTCCTTATTACTAACACTGAAGATGATTTGTTGTGCGTTATATTTATCCATATAGATTGCCAGACGTCTAATAACAAATTAATCATTTATATAGAAATTTGTTATAAGCACATCTTTTTTCTCAACTTAATTACCCACTTTTTCTGTTAAAATAGATGCCGTTTTTTCTTTACGCAGAGGTGCATCATCGATAATTGGCAACGTGGCTTTGTATTACATCGCCGGGCATATAGTGAAACCAGTTTGCTGGTAGATCTCTTTACAGAACATTATGGTTGTATCACGCTTTTAGCAAAAGGTGCACGTGCAAAACGTTCTCCGTTAAAGAGCTTATTACAACCGTTTACGCCGTTGCTGTTGCGTTGGAGCGGTCGCGGACAGTTAAAAATTTTAACTAAAGTAGAAGCGATTTCCGTTACCTTACCGATGCAAACAGTAGCTTTATACAGTGGTTTTTATGTTAATGAATTGCTAGTGAGAACATTAGAACAAGAAACAGCCTATTTGGAACTGTTCCACGAATATTTGCGTTGTCTGACCGGATTGGCGGCAAATGGTGATCAAGTAGAAGCAACATTACGCCGGTTTGAATTTATGTTGTTGAAAGCACTTGGCTACGGCATAGATTTTGAGCATTGTGCCGGCAGCGGTGAGCCAGTTGCCGCTGAAATGACTTATCAATATCGGGAAGAAAAAGGCTTTATCGCTTCATTAATCAAAAATAATCTCACTTTTTACGGACGAGATCTGCAGGCGTTTGCTAATTTAAGCTTTAACGAAAAAGAGACCTTACAAGCGGCTAAACGCTTTACTCGCATTGCATTAAAACCGTTTTTAGGCGGTAAGCCTTTGAAAAGTCGGGAATTATTTCAACAACATTTAAATATTTTATATCCTAGCGAATAAATTATGGTTCTGTTTTATCAAGCTACAACAAAAACATCTGCAAAAAACAAAACGGCGTTAATTGAATCTTTGGATTATCAAGGGTTGGGCGTTGCCAAAATTGATGGTAAAACTTGGTTCATTGAAGATGCTTTACCGGGCGAAAAAGTGCTATTTACTATACAAGAAGAAAAACGGCAATATGGTATCGGTAAAACGACAAAGCGACTAACAAGTTCAGCACAACGCCTTGAGCCTCTCTGTCCGTATTATCAGCAGTGTGGCGGTTGTCAAATGCAGCATATTCCGATTGAAATGCAACGCTGTGCCAAAGAACAGGCATTAATGCGACAGTTACAAAAAATTGCTCCTGAAGTAAAAATTGAAGCAATGATAAGCGGCGAGCAGTGGCATTATCGCCGCCGCGCCAGATTAAGCGTGCAATATGTTGCTACCACCAAGCAAATTAAGCTCGGCTTTCGGCAAAAACAGAGTAATCAGCTGGTTGAAATCAACCAATGTCCGGTGCTGGTGCCGGCATTATCGGCACTGTTGCCGGCGCTTATACAACTGCTGCAACAATGGCAACAACCGAGAAAATTAGGGCATATCGAATTGGTTGCCGCCGACAATGGCATTGCACTGTTTTTACGTCATTTAGGTGCATTAAACGCTGTGGATGCCGAAAAGCTACAATTATTTGGGCAACAATATCAGCTAATGCTGTTCGTGAGTGAGCAAGAACAACAGGTTTCAGCGTGGACAGAAGCACGACCTTATTACCATATCGGCGCATTAAAACTCTTTTTTGATATTCGTGATTTTATTCAAGTTAATCGACAAATTAACCAAAAAATGGTGCAAACTGCGTTGAATTGGCTTGATCCGCAAGCAGATGATCAGATATTGGATCTCTTTTGTGGTATGGGAAATTTCACTTTGCCGTTGGCGCAACAGAGTAAACGCGTTGTCGGTATTGAGGGCGTGGCACAGATGGTGGAAAAAGCGCGTTACAACGCACAACAGAATGGGATTACCAATGCGTTATTTCACCAAGCTGATTTAAGCGCACCTTTTGCCAATCAAATTTGGGCACAAGAAAAATTTAATAAAATCTTGCTTGATCCGCCTCGTAGCGGTGCGGCTTTCGTGTTAAATCACCTTATTGAACTGCAGGCAGAGAAAATACTTTATGTTTCCTGCAATCCGGCAACTTTGGTGCGTGATGCAAAAATATTGGTGGAAAACGGTTACCATTTAGAGAAAAGCGCAATGATTGATATGTTTCCGCAAACCGGACATTTAGAATCTATCACCCTGTTTTCAAAATAAATTTAAACTTTTCTCGCAAAATAGACTCAAATAGAACTACTCCATTTGATAATAAAAGTGTCTGCTTGAAGGCAAAAAGTTTGTCCGATCAGTTTGATATTCACATCATTGGGGCGGTATGATTAATGCAATAGTGTTTTCAATAAAACAGGAAGAAGAAGATGGTCGCAGTAAGAGAAACACATTTAACAAATTTACGTCATTTCGTTTTTGAAGATTGGTTAAATTCGCTTACTTTAGCGGATCGTACTAGAAGCTTATTAACTCAAGCTTGGCAATATCTTCATCCTAAAATTACGGATAACGATCACGCTCAAGATATTCTCTCTAACAGTGTTGAAATGGTTTCTATCCTTTCAGAACTAAATATGGATGAAAATTCCCTACTCGCAGCACTGTTCTTCCCGTTTCTTGAGAACAAAATTCTTTCCCTCGATGATTTACAAGAACATTTCGGCATAACCATCAAGAAATTAGTTCACGGTGTTTTTGAAATGGACAATATTCGTCAACTCAATACTAATCGTGGTTCAGATAGCGTACAAATCGATAATATTCGGCGAATGCTGTTGGCGATGGTGGAAGATTTCCGCTGTGTCGTGATTAAACTTGCCGAACGCATTACCTTTTTGCGCACCGCTGACAGTCGCGTCAGTGAAGAAGATAAAGTGTTGGCGGCGAAAGAGTGCGCCAATATTTATGCACCATTGGCGAATCGTTTGGGTATCGGGCAGTTGAAATGGGAATTGGAGGATTACTGCTTCCGTTATTTACACCCTGAGCAATATCGCCATATTGCCAACCAACTACACGAACGCCGTTTGGATCGTGAACAATATATTCAAGATTTCGTACAAGAACTGACCGCCTACCTTAAAGAGAGCATTTCGGAAGTCGAGGTTTATGGACGACCAAAACATATTTACAGTATTTGGCGCAAAATGCAGAAAAAAAATCTCGCTTTCGGTGATCTTTATGATGTTCGTGCAGTACGCATTATTGTGCAGAAATTGCAAGATTGTTACGCCGCGTTAGGCATTGTTCATACCCATTTTAAACATTTACCGAAAGAGTTTGATGATTATATCGCCAATCCGAAACCGAACGGTTATCAATCCATCCACACCGTAGTCTTGGGCAAAGGTGGCAAACCGATAGAGGTACAGATTCGTACTCAAAAAATGCACGATGATGCCGAACTCGGTGTGGCGGCGCACTGGAAATATAAAGAGGGCGCAACTGCCGGTCGCAGCGGTTATGAAGAAAAAATCGCTTGGTTACGAAAATTATTAGCGTGGCAAGATGATTTGGCTGACTCTAGCGAAGTGCTTGCTGAAATGCGTAGTCAAGTGTTTGATGATCGCGTTTATGTCTTTACCCCGAAAGGTGAAGTCATTGATTTACCAACCGGCTCAACGCCGTTAGATTTTGCCTACAGTATCCATAGTGAAATCGGGCATCGCTGTATCGGTGCCAAAGTTGCCGGCAGAATCGTACCCTTCACTTATCAATTACAAATGGGCGATCAAATTGAAGTCATCACGCAAAAAAATCCAAATCCAAGTCGCGATTGGCTCAATCCAAATCTTGGTTTCGTGCATACCGCTCGTGCCAGAGCGAAAATCCACGCTTGGTTCAAAAAACTGGATCGCGATAAAAATATCCCTGCTGGTCGAGAAATGTTAGAAAGCGAAATGAATCGTATCGGTTTAACACAGAAACAGATCGAACAGTACGCTTTGCCACGTTACAACTTGCGTAATCTGGATGATCTTTATGCCGGTATTGGTGGTGGCGATATTCGCTTAAATCAGCTTATCAACTTTTTACAAAGCAAATTGCTCAAGCCGTCCAATGAAGAGATTGATGAAGAGATTTTAAAACACATCTCCAATAAAAGTGCCAACAACGCGCAACAGCAGAAAGAGAAGAAAAAAGGGCACGTTGTCGTTGAAGGTGTCGGCAATTTAATGCATCATATCGCCCGCTGCTGTCAACCGATTCCGGGCGATGATATCGTTGGCTACATCACTCAAGGGCGGGGAATTTCCATTCACCGTTCCGATTGTGAACAGTTAGCGGAATTACAAGCGAACAATCCGGAACGTGTAGTAGAAGCACTTTGGGGTGATAGCTACTCTTACGGTGTTCACGTCGGCATTCGGATTATTGCCAGCGACCGCAATGGATTATTGCGCGATATTACAACCGTTTTAGCCAACGAAAAAGTGAGTGTTTTAGGCGTGAGTAGCCGTAGTGATACCAAACGCCAAATTGCTACTATTGATATGCAAATCGAACTCAGCAATGTACAAATGTTAAGCAAAATTTTATCTCGTTTGGCAAAACTGGATGATGTTATCGAAGCAAAACGCATCACGAATTAAGGAACATTATGCAAAAATACACTGGATTAACTCATTTTTTTAAAGCCGCAAAATATTCAATGCAGGGCTTACGTGCCGCATTTAAATATGAAGCCGCATTCCGCCACGAAGTCGGCGCTGCTATCATTTTGATTCCTCTCGCATTTTGGCTTGGGAAGAACAAAATTGAGATCGCTTTGATGGTGGCTTCCGTATTAATGGTATTCGCGATTGAACTGCTTAACAGCGGTTTAGAAGCAATTGTTGACCGTGTCGGCAAGGAGTATCACGAACTTTCCGGTCGTGCTAAAGATCTCGGTTCCGCCGCCGTTTTCGTGGCAATGGTAACTTGTGGGCTAGTCTGGTTAATTCTTTTATTAGGTTAGCTAAATGATTGATCTTGGTACAAATTTACAGCCTTATCACACTTTTGCCATTCCGGCATCTGCGAAACAGATTTATCAGGTCGATCAAGTTGATGAGTTATCGTATTTATGGCAACAGGCTCAACATCAGCAATTACCGGTTTTACTGTTGGGTGAAGGAAGCAATGTCTTGTTCACCGAAGATTTTTCCGGCGTGGTGCTGTTAAATCGCATTAAAGGCATTCAATATCACACCGATGCGGATTTCCACTATTTTAAAGTCGGCAGTGGTGAAAATTGGCATCAATTTGTCAGTTACTGTGTTGAACGGAATATCGGCGGATTGGAAAATTTAGCTTTAATTCCGGGCTGTGTCGGTTCGGCGCCGGTGCAAAATATCGGGGCTTATGGCGTAGAGCTGAAAGATATCTGCCAAGCGGTTGAGGTGATTGATCTTGCCAGCGGCGAAACTTTTATATTGCAAAACGATCAATGCCAATTCGGTTATCGTGAAAGCATTTTTAAGCATCAATATCGGGATCACTACGCCGTAATTGCGGTCTATTTTAAATTAGCCAAACAGTGGCAACCGATTTTACATTACGGCAACTTGGCACAGTTAGATCCGCAACAGCTCACCCCTAAAGCGGTTTTTCAACAAGTTTGTGCCATCAGACAGGCGAAATTGCCTGATCCTAAAAAAATTGGCAGTGCCGGCAGTTTTTTCAAAAATCCGTTGGTTTCTGCGGAACAATTTCAATGGTTGCAAAAACAGTATCCGGATATTCCTCACTATCCTCAAGCGGACGGTTCAGTCAAATTGGCTGCCGGTTGGTTGATTGATCGTTGCGGATTAAAAGGCTATCAGTTAGGCGGTGCGGCGGTGCACGATAAACAAGCATTAGTCATCATTAACAAAGAACGAGCAAGCGGTTCTGATGTGGTCGCACTTGCCCGTTATATTTGTCATAACGTTGCCGAACGTTTTGGTGTGGTGTTACAGCCTGAAGTTCGTTTTATCGGTAACAATGGTGAAATTGATTTTTCTCTTGCCTAAATGCAAACAACGTTAAAGCCTTTCGACTTTAACGTTGTTATTCATCATCTTACGCTAACGATTAGAGTTTTTTCATTTGATCGGCAACAAGCTCTGCTTCCGGTCCTAAAATAACCTGCAAGGCGTTATCGCCCAATTTAATATTTCCTTTTGAGCCCAATGCTTTGAGCTGCGCTTCGTTGATTTTATTACGATCCACTAAAATCAAACGTAAACGGGTAATACAGGCATCAATTTCTTTGATATTACCTTTACCGCCAAGCGCGCTGATAAATGCTTGTGCGCGTTCAACTTTTGCCTGTTCATTATCTTGGCTTGCGGTATTTTTCGTTGTAACACCGGCGCTATCTGCACTATCTTCTTCACGTCCCGGTGTTTTTAAATTAAATGCTTTAATCACGAAGCGGAACAATAGATAGTAAATCACCGCAAACACCAGACCTTGCACAATCAACATATACCACTCTGTTGCCAATGGATTGCGAGAAGACAACACTAAGTCCACCAATCCGGCACTAAATCCGAAACCGGCAATCCAGTGGAATGTTGCTGCGATAAATACGGAAATACCGGTCAATAGTGCGTGAATTAAATAGAGCAACGGTGCAACAAACATAAAGGAGAATTCCAACGGTTCAGTAACACCAGTAAAGAATGATGCCAATGCTGCTGCAAACATAATTGAACCAACCAATGCTTTTTTAGACGGTTTAGCACTATGGTAAATCGCCAATGCCGCTGCCGGCAAACCGAACATCATAATTGGGAAGAAACCGGCTTGATACATACCTGTTTGCCCAAGCACCGCTTTACCTTCCGCCAATGATTTTGCCCCACCAAGGAAGTTAGGAATATCATTAATTCCGGCAACATCGAACCAGAATACAGAGTTCAAGGCGTGATGTAGACCGACAGGAATTAATAAACGATTGAAGAAAGCATAAATACCGGCACCGGTTGCCCCTAAACCTTGAATTGATTCACCAAAACTGACCAATCCGTTAAAAATCACCGGCCATACATAAAGCAAGACAAATGACACTAAAATCATCACGAAAGAAACAACAATCGGTACTAAACGTTTACCGCTGAAAAATGCCAATGCTTGATGTAACTCAACGTGAGAAAATCTGTTATAGAGTTCCGCAGAAATAATACCAACCAAAATACCAATAAATTGGTTATTAATTTTACCGAATGCTGCCGGCACTTGATCTAAAGGAATACCTTGTAGTTGAGAAACCGCACCAGGAGAAAGCAACGTGGTCACCACTAAATAACCGACTAAACCTGATAATGCCGCTGAGCCGTGTTTATCCTTAGAAAGACCAAAAGCCACACCGACCGCAAATAACAACGACATATTATCAATAATTGCCGCGCCTGATTTAATCAACAAAGACGCCAAAGCACTATTACTTCCCCAGCCGTCCGGATCAATCCAATAGCCTATCCCCATTAAAATAGCGGCTGCCGGCAATGCGGCGACCGGCACCATCAAAGCTCGACCTATTTTTTGTAAATAAGATAACATACTCATAACAATATCCTCATTGTTTAGTTTTAATACAAAGATTGATTAATCTTTGTTAATCTGTTTCAGTATAGAAGCCCATAAAAATGAAGTAAAACACAGATTATTAGAATTGTGATAGCGATCACTTAAAAAAATAAAAAAAATGAAGTGATACTTCATTCAATCTCACACCATTTAATAAAAAGAAAAAACCGTTGTTCATTGAATATAACAACGGCATTGTCTTTGTTAATTGACTTCGGTAATTCGCAACTCTTTCGGCACTTCAAACACTGTATTTTCTTCACAGCCTTCCAGCTCTTCAACGCTTGTCGCACCGAGTTCCAATAAACGATTCACCACTGACTGAACCAACACTTCCGGCGCAGATGCTCCGGCGGTAATACCAATAACATTAATATTTTCCAACCATTGAGGATCAATGTCGGCAGCATCATCGATTAATTTGGATGACACCCCCATTCGCGAAGCCAGTTCAGCCAAGCGATTGGAATTTGATGAATTTTTTGAACCAACGACAATCACCAAATCAGACTGCTTTGCCAGCTCCTTAACGGCGTGTTGACGATTGGTTGTTGCATAGCAAATATCATTTTTGCGTGGCCCTTGAATTGCTGGATATTTCGTTTTTAACGCTTCAATCACTTCGGCAGTGTCATCAATCGACAAGGTTGTTTGTGTCATAAAGGTGAGATCATCCTGATTTGAGAGTGGCAATCCAGCAATGTCTTCCACATTTTCCACTAAATAAATGCCACCTTCGCGATTATCATACTGCCCCATTGTACCTTCCACTTCAGGATGCCCCTCGTGACCGATTAAAATCGCTTTTGTCCCTTTTCGACTTGCTCTTGCTACCTGCATATGAACTTTTGTTACGAGCGGACAGGTTGCATCGAACACTTTTAAATCTCGCTCTTTTGCCTCTTGGCGCACAGCCTGAGAAACACCGTGTGCCGAAAAAATCACAATCGAGCCGTCCGGCACTTCACTTAACTCTTCAACAAAAATCGCACCACGCTGACGTAAACCATCCACCACAAAACGGTTATGTACCACTTCGTGACGTACATAAATCGGTGCGCCGTGAATTTCCAACGCCAATTCCACGATGCTGATAGCGCGATCTACACCGGCACAAAAACCTCGCGGATTTGCTAAGATAATTTTCATTCGTCCTTTCCTTTTACCTGTTTGCGTTCATTCTTCAGATAATCGAGGATCAGTAATCCTGCCCCAACACAAATTGCAATATCTGCAACATTAAACACCGGATAGTGATAAATTCGCCAATAAAAATCAAGAAAATCGACCACAAAACCGTGATAAAGACGATCCGTCATATTGGCTAATGCACCGCCGATAATTAAAGCGTAAGCACTGTTCACCAAGATTTTTTGGCGTGGCGTTTTTGCCAGCCAAAAGAGTAATAATGCTGAAATCACAACTGCAATTAAGACAAAAAAGTATTTTTGCCAACCGCTATGATCGGCAAGAAAGCTAAACGCCGCGCCATAATTTCTGACATAGGTCAGGTTAAAAATCGGCAGAATATTGACGCTTTCATACAGTTCAAAATGCGAAACCACTAACCATTTAGTGAATAAATCCAAGATAAAGGCGACAACGCTCAGCCATAAATAAATCAAACCATTTGCCTGTTTTTGCATTAAAAACTCCTCTGTGGTTGAGCCTTCCGCCATCTACGGCGGCAGAAGCTATTTAATTTAGGAGATCTGCTCCTTTGCATAAAAATAATCACTGCCAAGCAGTGCTTAACAGTGATTATCTCATTCAAACAACATTAAAAATTAGGCGAACTGTCTGGTTTCACCCTGTCCTGCCACATTTTCTACACAACGTGCGCAAAGATGCGGATGTTCACTGTTTTGTCCGATAGTATCGGAATAATGCCAGCAACGAGGACATTTTTCATCTTTAGAAGCAACCACTTTCACCGCTAGACCTTTTAATTCGCCTTCAGCAACGTCCGCCTCTTCTAACAATTTCACTTCCGCTTTTGAGGTAATCAACACAAAACGTAATTCAGACGCTAATTTCGCCAATAACTCACGATAATGCTGATTTGCATAAAGTGTTACTTCCGCTGCCAACGCCGCACCGATCACTTTATCATTACGCGCCTGTTCAAGCACACGGTTAACTTCGGCTCTCACTTTCAACACTTCTTGCCAGTAAGCATCATTCATCTCTTCGTCATCCGCTAAAGCAAATAGACCTTGATAGAACTCTTCCGTAAAGACAAATTCGCTGCGTTCCCCCGGCAAATATTGCCAAATTTCATCGGCAGTAAAGGAGAGGATCGGCGCAATCCAACGCACCAACGCTTCTGCAATATGGTACAACGCAGTTTGGCAGCTACGACGCGCTAAACTGTCCGCTTTCGTGGTATATTGGCGATCTTTAATGATATCCAAATAGAATGAGCCCATTTCAATCGAACAGAAACGCATCAAACGTTGCACCACTTCGTGGAATTGATAATTATCGTAGGCTTCTTTAATTTCATTTTGTGCCTGTAATGCGCAAGAAACCGCCCAACGATCGAGTACGATCATCTCTTCCGCTTGCACCATATCTCGTTTCGGATCAAAACCGTTTAAGTTTGCCAATAAGAAACGTGCGGTATTACGAATACGGCGATAGGTATCCGCCGCTCGTTTGAAGATTTCATCCGATACCGCAATTTCGCCGGTATAGTCACTTGAGGCAACCCATAGACGCAAAATATCGCCACCGAATTTATCCATTACTTCTTGCGGAGTAACGATATTTCCGATTGATTTTGACATCTTGCGTCCTTGACCATCAACGGTAAAGCCGTGTGTAAGCACCTGTTTGTAAGGTGCTTTGTTATCTGTTGCAGTTGATAACATTAATGAAGACATAAACCAACCACGATGTTGATCCGAACCTTCCAGATACATATCAACGTCATTACCGCCGAATTCAGCTCGATGTTTCGCTACTGAAGAATAGGTTGATCCGGAATCAAACCACACATCAAGGGTATCCGGCACTTTTTGATAATCTTTGGCATCTTCACCCAATACTTCATTAATATCCAAATCCCACCACGCTTGGATACCTTTTTGTTCCACGCGTTTTGCAACTTCTTCAATTAATTCTAATGTACGTGGATGCAATGCTTCTGTTTCTTTATGGATAAACAGTGTTAATGGCACTCCCCAAGTACGTTGACGGGAAATACACCAGTCAGGGCGATTTTCCACCATCGCTTCAATACGAGCTTGCCCCCAATCCGGCACCCAACGCACCCCTTTAATCTCTTTCAATGCTTGCGCGCGTAGCCCTTTGGTTTCCATACCGATAAACCATTGCGGTGTTGCACGGAAAATAATCGGAGTTTTATGACGCCAGCAGTGTGGGTAGCTGTGAGTAATTTTCTCAAGCTTCAACAATGCACCCACTTCTTCCAATTTGTTTACTACCAACGGATTGGCATCAAACACATTTTCACCGGCAAAGAATTTCGCTTGGCTGTTGAATTTACCGTCATTACCGATTAATCCTGCCATTGGTAATTGATATTTTTGACCAACAATAAAGTCGTCCTGACCGTGATCTGGCGCGGTATGAACCAAACCGGTACCGGCATCATTACCAACGTGCTCACCTAAAATAAACGGCACGCTGTAATCATAGAACGGATGTTGGAATTGTAATAACTCAAGATCTTGCCCTTTTGCAACGCCCAATACTTGATAATCGGTTGCGCCAATGGCTTTCATTACGCTATCTACCAATTCGGTGTTGAGAATTAAGCGTTCACCGTTTACTTGCACTAACTGATATTCCAATTCAGGATGTAAAGCGATAGCACGGTTTGACGGCAATGTCCAAGGTGTGGTTGTCCAAATGACCGCAGAGATTTTGCCCTCACCTTTTTCGCTCAAATTAAATTTCGCCAACACGGCATCTTCATCCACCGCATTAAAGCGCACATAAATAGACGGTGAAGTTTTATCGTAATATTCCACTTCCGCTTCGGCTAAGGCTGAACCGCAATCCAAACACCAGTGAACCGGTTTAGAACCTTTATAAAGATGACCGTTTTTAATCACATTCGCCAAAGTGCGGATAATGTTGGCTTCAGTCGCAAAATTCATTGTCAAATAAGGGTGATCCCAATCACCGATCACACCTAAACGGATAAAATCTTTTTTCTGACCTTCCACCTGCTCTTTAGCATAAGCACGGCAAGCTTCACGGAATTCTGCCGCACTCACTTTCTCATTCGGTTTACCGACCAGACCTTCTACTTTCAATTCGATCGGCAATCCGTGGCAGTCCCATCCCGGAATATAAGGAGAGTCATAACCTAAGGCAGTTTTTGATTTAACAATAATATCTTTAAGAATTTTATTTACTGCGTGCCCAATATGAATTGTGCCATTGGCGTAAGGAGGACCGTCGTGCAAAATAAAGGTTTTCTTGCCCTTACTCGCTTGACGAATTTTTTGATAAAGGTTTTTATCATACCAATTTTTTAGCATAGCCGGCTCACGTTTCGCCAAATCGCCACGCATTGGGAAACCTGTTTCAGGCAGGTTTAACGTGCTTTTGTAATCAGTTGTATCTTTAGACATTAGAATATTCCGTAATTAATAAAGTTAAATCAAAGTTGCTAAATTTTTTCCGGCAGAGCTGCCGTTATTTTCATCTTTAAACGCTCTTTTATAGCCTTTTTTAGATCGCTATGCAAACAAAGTTATCAAAATTTTCCGTTATTTTTGCCGATTTTGTTGAAAATAACGTTTCGCATTTTCTGCATCCAACTTAATCTGTTGTTGTAATGCCGCAAATGAAGGGAATTTAATTTCCGAACGTAATTTCAACTTAAAGAAAATTTCCAATGTTTGCCCATAAAGATCGCCATTAAAATCAAATAGATGTACTTCCAACAACGGTTTAAAACCATTAATGGTAGGACGATTTCCGACATTAGCGACACCATAATAATGATGGTTTGCCTTATCTTTAACTTCTACCGCATAAACCCCCTGAATCGGGTTCACATTACGATGCAGTCCGATATTGGCGGTTGGGAAGCCGATTGTTCTGCCCAGTTCATTGCCGTGCACCACTCGTCCTAAAATGCTGTAAGGCCGTCCTAACATCTGCTCAACCTGTTCCAATTTATCCTGTGCCAACGCCTCACGGATTGCAGTACTGCTCACACGCTGTTGTGCTAAACAGTAACTGGCATTGTTTTCCACTTGGAAACCATATTGTTTGCCGGCTTTTTGTAAGGTTGCAAAATTACCGCTACGATTAATGCCGAAACGAAAATCATCGCCAACGCTTAAAAACTTAACACGTAATTTTTCAATCAAATAATGTTGAATAAACTGCTCTGCGCTTTGTTGTGCAAAGGCGGCATTGAAAGGAACACAGAAAACATAATCGATACCGAATTGAGCCAATGCGGTTAATTTATCACGCAATCGCATTAGCCTCGCCGGTGCTTTCTGTTTCAAGAAAAACTCTTTTGCCTGCGGTTCAAATAACATCACTACAGTCGGCAATCCTAATTGTTGCGCTTTCTGCTTGAGATGTCGCAAAATGGTTTGATGTCCTAAATGTACACCATCGAAATTGCCGATGGTCAGCGCACATCCGTTAGGGAAAGTGGGTAAATTATAAAGACCTCGAATTAATCGCATTATGATCTGTTTGCTATTGGAAAAGGTTACAAAAATGCCGGTATTATACGCAGATTGTTAAATAGTGTAAAACAGCAGCGTCCGCCTATCTTTTAGTGGCATAAGCACATAAGCCGCCAGAAAGGATGATCACAAACATACCAAGCCAACTTAATAAATCAATTTCTGTATCCCACAACCATAAACTTAATAGTGCGGAAAAAATAATCGCCGTATATTGCAAAGTGGCGGTTAACACCGTTGCGCCATAACTGAATGATCGCGTTAAGCCTAACTGCCCCAATAAGCCGAAAACACCGGTGCCTAATAAATAAAAACCGGCATTTAAATCAGCAATATAATTATTGGAAAATAAAAACGCGACTAAGCCGATAACAGTTACTGAAACAGAAAAATAGAATACCGTTCTCCACACCGGTTCGCCCGCCTGTCCGAGCCGCTTAACGGTCAGCACTGCGCCGGTTGCACTTAAGCCAGCAAATAGCCCCACCACAATAGCCCACCAATCCTGTGCATTAATACTCGGTCGCAACACCACTAATACGCCCATAAAGCCCAAACAGACAGCCAACACCTGTAGCGCACTACGTGCAACCACTGTCGTCAACAAGGTCCAAAAAGTGATAAAAAGTGTGGTGGTATAGTTTAAACTTGCCGCTGTTGCCAACGGTAGATGAGCATAAGCATAGAAGCCGCACCAGATAGACATCACACCGAAAATACTTCTCGCTAAATGCGATTTTAAACGTGGCGTTCTAAAACTGCGGTGCTGTCGATCCAGCATTACCCATAACCAAATCAATATGACTGACGGCAATCCTCGCGTAAAAATAATTGCGCCCAAACTTGCCCCTTCTTCTGACGACAATTTAACAAATGCCGCCATTGCTGCAAAAGAAGCACTGGCAAAAATCATCCACAAAGATTGCAAAATACTCATATTACTGTGCCAACAAATCGCGTTTTCTGATACCTAATAACAGCAACGACAATAAATAACAGACGGCAGCAACTGCGATCAGACCGGCTAACCAAACGACTCGCCACATTATTGTCATTGTTTGCCAAGCAGTGATATCCGGCGTGAGGTAAAACAACAGAGCGCCCATTGCCACGGCAGCAATCACCACTTTCAAGAAAAAGTATAAACTTCGTGCGGAAAAATGGTAGACCTGTTGGTGCGATAAACCACGATAAAGCAGAAAAGCGTTCAATGTAGCAGACATTGCCGATGCCATTGCCAAGCCGACATAACTGAAAGGGATCGCCAATAAATTAAATCCCATATTACTGATCATCGCAATAATACCGTAACGCACCGGCGTTTTGGTATCCTGACGCGCATAATAACCGTTTGCCAAGATTTTAATGAGCATATAACTCAACAATCCGGCATTGAATGCCCACAATGAATAAGATGCCGCCTGCACATCAGAAAGTAGGAAATTACCACGCATAAACAGCACCAATAACATTGGCTGTGCCAATAACGCAATACCGACCATTGCCGGTACGCCGAGCAATAAGATCATCCGCACGCCCCAATCCAGCGTCTGACGAAAAGCCTGCTCGCTTTGCATATTATCTTTATTGACGTGATGGCGTGATAAGGTCGGCAAAATAACGGTTGAAATCGCAATACCGAACAAACCTAAAGGGAATTCCAACAAACGATCAGAGTAATATAACCAGCTGATTGAACCTGTCATTAAAAAACTGGCGATAAAGGTATCCAACAAAAGATTGATTTGACTGACCGATACACCAAACAGTGCCGGAATCATTAGCGTACGGATTTTTTTCACGCCGGCATCATTCCACGCCCATTTCGGTTTTACCAACAATCCCGCCTGTTTTAAAAAAGGGAGTTGAAATAAAAATTGTAACAGCCCGCCCAAGAAAATCCCTATCGCTAAACCAATGTCCGGATTGTCCAATCTCGGTGCAATAAAGAGCGCAGCGGCGATCATCGCCACATTCAACAACACCGGCGAAAACGACATTACACCGAATTTGCCGATAGTATTAAGAATTGCGCCGGATAGCGCCACTAACGTAATAAACCATAAATAAGGGAAGGTAATTTTTAATAATAACGAGGCTTGGGTAAATTTCTCGGCATCCGCGCCACCGTTCAACCAATCCATAAACCAGCCAGTACCGAAAACCGCAGTGACCAATGGTGAACCAATCATTGCTAATAAAGTTACAACGGTAACCAAGCCCCCCAAAGTGCCGGATACTTTGGCAATAAATTGACGGGTTTTATCCAAATCTCCCTCTTTCTGATATTCCGCCAACACCGGCACAAATGCCTGAGAAAATGCCCCCTCAGCAAACAGACGGCGCAAAAAATTAGGAATACGGTTTGCAAATAAAAAGACATCCGCGGCGACACCGGCCCCCAACAAATTCGCGATCACCACATCACGAATTAAGCCCAACACGCGTGAAAGCAATGTCATACTGCTAACAACAATACCTGATTTTAATAACCCTTTGCTCAAAATAACCACCACAATTCGGTCTGACTTCATAAAAATTATTGCACATTGTATATATTTTTACTTTTTAAGCTATATTCTCACCGGAAAAACTGTTAAAATCACGCCGCCTTTTAATGGCTTACTTTGGTTGTGTCTCACTAAAGCAAGTTAGCTATTGCCTTGCTTACTCTCGAAGCAAATTTACGGCATCAAGCGATAAATTGATTGACAAAGGCTTAAAAAATAGGCATATTTTACGCCTTTCATTTTTAGTGTAATTAATTAGAAATTTTGGGAGTTTGACCTTGGCTAATATCAAGTCAGCAAAAAAACGTGCGATTCAATCTGAAAAACGCCGTCAACATAACGCAAGTCGCCGCTCAATGATGCGTACTTATATCAAAAAAGTTTATGCAGCAGTAGCCGCTGGCGATAAAGCAGTTGCAGAAGCAGCTTTTGTTGAAATGCAAAAAGTTGTGGATAGAATGGCTTCTAAAGGCTTAATCCACAAAAATAAAGCAGCAAATCACAAATCTAAACTATCTGCACAGATCAAAAAATTAGCTTAATGATTTTTTTGGATTAAAAATAAAACCGCCAATTTGGCGGTTTTTTATTGTCTGTTCAAAGTTGCTGTAAGCGCTCCGCAAAACGTGCAACCTGTTGCCAATCGGTATACTCAATCTCTTTTGTCGGATCGGTTTCGCCACCGGTAATTTTCATAATAAAACGAATCATCATCCGATCAAACCAACCATAACGTGGATAAAGCAATGCGCCGGCAAATACCTGAACCAACTGTGGTTGCCAATTAATTTTCGCCAACAATTTCCTCGTATAAACATTGGTTTGCGGTGTATTTTTATCCGCTTTTCTTGCAGTTAGATTGACAGTATACAACGCCCCTTTTTTCGCTTGTAATTGGGAGTGATGCTGCTGAATAAAATCATACAATTGAGTGCTGAACTTCCCATAGCGAATAGACGCGCCGATAACAACGCGATCATAAGGTGCAAGATCAATCTGCATATTTTCCGCTAAATTGACCAATACAGATTGCCCATTTAACTTGGCTGCAATCGCTTCAGCAATTTTTCGGGTTTGCCCATCGTGAGTAAGATATAAAATCAATGTTTTCATAAAAATATCTCAGTCTTCCAATAACTGTAATGTAAGTTGCCCGGCGGAACGTTCATTAATGTGCCACGCCAACTGTTCTGCCTGTTGTTCAGCGATCGCCAGCTGTAACCTGACCTGATCGGTAAATTGTTGCGAGCTAATTTGTGCATCATACTGTTTCAACAGCGCTTCCAACCACGCCCATTGCGCATATTCACAAATAAGAAGATACGATTTGCGCTCAATCTTAATTGTGGTTTCCGCCAGCTTTAAAGCTTGCTGTACGCCATTACCGTAAGCTTTCACTAATCCACCGGTACCAAGCAGAATGCCGCCATAATAGCGCACCACGACTGCACAAACTTCGCCTAAACCACTGCCCAGCAATAAATTTAACATCGGCTTACCGGCAGTTCCGGATGGTTCGCCATCATCGGAAAAACCGTACTGTTGTGAATCAATTGGTGTTCCAGCAACCGCTGCCCAACAATGATGTCGAGCGTCAGGATGTTGTTGCCGTATCTGCTGCCAAAACTGTTTTGCCTCCTCCATTCCTGACACCGGTTGTAGATAGGTAATAAATCGACTTTTTTTAATTTCCTCGCTAAAGGTTACCGCTGACTTTAACACCGGGTATTGCATAATTCTCCTTTTATGACAGTCCTAACTGTTGTTCCATTTTAACAGTTAAATTTTCCGCACCTTCAGTTCTCATCACAATATTATCTTCTGTACGGATACCACCGAATGCTTTTAAAACATCGATCATTGCCCAATCAATTTTGCTTGCATATTCACTTTGTCGCCAAGGCTGCAATAATAAATCAATAAAATAGAAACCGGGTTCAATCGTCAACACCATTCCTTCCGCCAATTCTCGGGTACAACGCAAACTCGGATACACCTCCGGCGGGCGTTTAATCGCGCCTCGTTTATTCTGCTGCCATCCACCAATATCGTGCACCTGCAAACCGAGAAGATGCCCTAAACCGTGCGGCAAAAATGCGCGGTTGATGCCTAAATCAAAAATCTGTTGTGCCGGTAATTTTACTAATTCACTTTCCGCTAATAATTCTGCAATTCGTTGTTGCAATTGAGTGTGATAGCTTAAATAGTTATGCCCGACACGCAAATCGGCAATAATATCGCGCTTAATTTGTTCCATTCCGCGCAACAATTCAGCAAATATGGGTTGTGTTTGTTGTTGATAGGTACGTGTAATATCTGAAGCATAACCAAGATAACTTGCGCCGGCATCGATTAAGAAACTGTTGGCAGTTTCCGGCGCTTGGTGGGATAAGCGATTATAATGCAACACCGCGCCGTGTTCATTCAAGGCGATAATATTACCGTAAGGCACATTTAAATCCGACTGCTGACTTGCCTGTAAATACGCTGCATTAATTTCAAATTCACTTTTCCCTTGCTCAAACGCCTGTTTAGCCGCTTGATGCCCTAATAATGCCGGTTGCTGTGCCCTAAAAATACATTCAATTTCATACTCGCTTTTATAAGCGCGATAATAATTCAAAATATTCAATAATTTACGATCATTAATCGAATAAAAACCGAGTGATTTCGCCAACGCCTCATCTTCACCGATAAATGCACAGTTTTTACGACTATTCACCTCTTGCTGCATCTGTTGCGGCTGAGTAAAAACTTGCCATTCAAACTGTTCACACCAAAACGCCTTCGGCAAGGCTTCAACAAAATACCAGTAATCTTTCGGCTGATAAAAATAGAGTTTCGGTTTGCTGTAACCGTCTAAAAACAACCAGCTTCCTTCAGCTTGAGGCATCGGCACAACATAATTGAAATACGGGTTAATATGAAAAGATTTGGTTTGATCATCCACAAAATAATAATCCGCTTGACCGGCATAAATCCACACGCCATCAAGCCGACAGCTGGATAAAGCTTCCTGTATAATAGTCTGAATGCGTGCCAAATGAGCATTAAATAACGTTTCCATTCTTTACTCCACTATCCCATATTGCGTAAAAATGCAGTATCATTACTGCCTTTATTAATAATCAGCAGCAATCATATGACCGAATTAGAAATTAATCAAACACTTGATACACAAGGATTACGTTGTCCGGAACCGGTAATGTTGGTAAGAAAGAAAATTCGTGAAATGCAGAATGGAGAAGTTTTGCTTATTATTGCCGATGATCCGGCAACAACACGCGATATTCCGGGGTTCTGTCAATTTATGGAACATACGCTGTTACAAAGTGAAATCGAACAAACGCCGTATCGTTATTGGATCAGAAAGGGGAAATAATCCCCTTTTCATTTATCCTAAAATGCCAACTAAAATGGCGATAAAAATCCACATTCCGACATAGTTATTATTTAAAAACGCCTTGAAACACTCCTCACGCGTGCGCCGTTTTGTCAGCCGACACTGATAAATAAAACAAGCCAACGCCGGTAATAAACCGATAAAATAACCATTCGACAACTGCTGTTCCACCCCAAGATAAACCAGAATAGCCAAGGTAGCGATCTGTAATAATGCAATGATTTTATTATCATATTCCGCAAACAGAATGGCAGTCGATTTCACACCGATACGCAAATCATCATCACGATCCACCATCGCGTATTGTGTATCGTAAGCGATTGTCCACGCCAAATTCGCTAAAAACAGCAACCAACAGGATAACGGCAACGAAGCCGCTGTTGCACCATATGCCATCGGTATCGACCAACCGAATGCCGCCCCCAAAAAGAGTTGCGGCAAATGCGTATAACGCTTCATAAACGGATAAATAAACGCCAATACCGCCGCCGCGACAGACAACGCTATCGCATAGAGATTAAGTTGCAAAACGAGGAAAAATGAGAGCAGTATCAATAGCACAAATAATATTTTTGCCTCTTTTTCTGACACCGCACCGGTAGCTAACGGCCGTTGTGAAGTCCGCTTGACCTTGCCATCAATATGACGATCCGCATAATCATTAATCACGCAACCTGCCGAACGCATAAAGACCACGCCTAAGATAAAAATGAACAAAATCTTAACATCCGGCATACCGTTCGAGGCTAAAAATAACGCCCACAATGTCGGCCATAATAACAAAAATGAACCGATAGGCTTATCCAAACGCATTAACTGAATATAACTGCGCCATTTATTTAATAATTTCATAAAATAGTATCTTTATTCCGGACGTGGACAAACTTCAACCACCAGACTACTGTTTGCAACCACTTTTGCCATTTCTTCCGGCAAGGGTTTATCAGTAAACAGATAATCAAACATTGTTATTGGCCCTAATCGAACCATCGCATTACGGGAAAATTTAGAATGGTCTGTGACAAGAATGCTGGTACGCGAACTTTCAATAATAGTACGTTTCACCTGTACTTCGTGGTAATCATAATCAAGTAATGAACCATCCCGATCAATAGCACTAATACCTAAAATACCGAAATCCAGCCTAAATTGCGCAATAAATTGCATTGTCGCTTCGCCGATAATGCCACCGTCCGGACGTAAACCGCCGCCGGCAATAATAATTTGGAAATTCTCTTTTTCCATTAAAATATGCGCTGCATTTAAATTATTGGTCACGATACGCAAATTTTCGTGGTTCAATAATGCACGTGCCACCGCTTCCGCCGTAGTCCCGATATCAATAAATAGCGATGAACCGTTCGGAATATGTTGTGCAACACATTTGGCTACCCAATCTTTTTCTTGAGAAAGCAAGGTCTTACGCGAAGCATAATCGCTATTTTCAGAGCTGGAAGGAGAGGCGGCACCACCGTGATGGCGGCGAATTTGATTTTGTGCCGCGAGTTCATTGAGATCGCGGCGGATTGTTTGAGGACTAACATCAAGCTCAGCAACGAGCTCTTCTGTGCTGATATAACCGTGTAATTTTACTAACTCAATAATCCGGTTGTGGCGTATTGCTTGTTTCATAACTGCCTCACATTATTGTAATTATTGGTTGTCATTCTACCCAAATTGAATATCTTTTCATTAAATTTTTGTGAAAAAATTATTTCACCGTTTTTTGTCGCCAAACATCAATGCCGGCTAAAATAGATCCGGTAATTAATCCGGCGATATGGGCACTGTTACCTATCACAACCCCGATTAAAGGCGCAAAAAAACCGGATACAATCCCAATCACTAAAAACAAACCGAATCCACTTGGAATGGCGAAGCGCTTCTTAGGATCAAAATAATTTTCGACAAAAACATAGCCTAACACGGCATAAACCACACCGGATAAGCCAAAAAAATCTGCTCCGGATGAAAGATATTGAGCAATACCGCTTGTAACTGCCGAAATAGCGTAAAGACTGCATAGTTTAAATGTGCCTTGATAGCGCTCAATCAAACCGGCGAAAATCCACCACCACATCAAGTTAAACAAAATATGTGCCGGAGAAAGATGCACTAAACTGTGCGAAAAATAACGCCAAAGCTCAAATTGTTGCTCCGGGAAGACCGGAAAATGGAAATAGAAAAAGATTTGTTGCTGCCAGTCGGTATAAGTTAACGCAAATACCAAAATACAGATTAAAGTCACCAACGCACAAAATTTATTCTGCCATAACCGCTGCCACCTAAAACGAGAACCTGTTACCAGTAATGGTTTCCATAGTTCTCGCCAAGAGATCCGACTCTCTTGTTGCCAATCGGCGCGGTAAAACTGTTCAGCCTCCGGATTCTCTAAAAACTGCTCGGCAGCCTGTTTAATCTCAACCATTTGCTCACTCTGCTCAGAGATAAACAGATGAAACACACCCTTTTCCTGTTTTATTTCAATTTGCTGTTGATATTGTTGTCGAATAAACTGCTGAAATCGGATTGCCAACTGTTGCTGAGAGGTACTAAAAAGGTAATACATAACGTTAATCCTAGTTCTTATTTATAAAATTCGTTATACTGCTAGCACTGATCACTAATATCTACATTTCATTATTATGCGTAATCGAAAAAATAATTTTCCTCAAGGCTTTTCTAAATTTTCGTGGGCGATTGCTATTTTCTGTATTCCGGCTTTCCTATGGCCATTATCTTTATTATTATCGCCTTCGTTGAAAAACAATCCAACATTATCACAGACAGAAATTAATAATATGTCTATTTTTATGTGGAGTTATCCACTATTACTATTTATTTTAGCTAGAATAATTTATAAACTGCATTTTAGAAAACCGAAATTAGCCTATTATCTATTAGCAATCTGTTTTATTCTTTTCTATTTAGCAGTACTGATTATTGCCGTACAAGGTTTTAATCCTTAGCAAGAAAAGCCATAATTTCTTTAAAGGCGGATTGACGAATTTCATCTGTTTCAAATAATATTTCGTGTTTTGATTTCTCAATATTTTTTAATATTACATCAGAGAAATAGCTCGAAAATTCATTTATTGCTGTATTAGAAACAATTAAATCCTGTTCCGCCTGAAAAATAAGAGCTGGCACTGTAATTTTAGCAATAAGCCCCTTCAATTTTGCAAACATAATAATACAATGATGTACCCAAGAAAATGTTGGTCCGCCAAGCCGAACATCCGGATATTTTTCAGCAATTTCATTCATAAAAGCCATTCTTTCTGTACTATGACTCAAGGGTGTTGTTGCTAAATCAGCAGCTTTATATGCACCTTTACCAAACACATAATGTTGAGAAAATCCTAGTAATGTCATTATTGCAACAATAATTTCATCTCTTTTTACTGTTTTCTGCGCTAATCCCCAAAATGGCGCGGACAAAATCACTTTATTAAATTGATGCGGATATTTAGCCAAATAACAGGTTGAAATTAAACCCCCCATTGAATGTGCTAAAAGATATTGTTTTTCATACGCTTTTTGTTGCAGAACGGTTTGTATCACTAAATCCATATCATCTAAATAATATTGAAAGCGATCAATATATCCTTTTTCACGATCTTTTAATAAACGATCAGAAAATCCTTGCCCTCGATGATCAAATAACAGCACATCAAATCCTTGCTGATAAAAATCATAGGCAACTTCGCTCCACTTTAAAATATTTTCCGCACGCCCATTTACCAATACAATTAATTTTTGATGTGCTTGATGAATAAAATGCCTAAACGCTATTTTTTTCTGCTGATTTGCTTCAATATATTGCATAGGAAATTGCTCAACAAAAGGCAATAACTGTTGTTGAACAAATTGACTAAAATTCTCTTTTATTACCATATTTCTTTTTTGCTTAAAAATAAGAGATAAAAGTATTTTTTCTTTTATCTCTTATCTGAAAATGAGATAAAAATTATTTATTCATTACCGGCTTAGTTGAGGATAATACTTGATTAAGCCAATACTATCCAAATATTCTGCAATGAAGAAACTATTAAATAACCATTCGCCATTATTAAGCTGTAAAGCAGGAATTCTTCCTAAAGGATTATCTTTGTTATGTGGTGAATTGGCATCAAATGATAATTTTACAGGTAGGAGTTCTGTTTGTTCCAATAAATGGTGATGTTTTAACACTATCATAACCCGGCGGACAAACGGACTCATTGGTGAATACCATAATTTCATATTTGCTCCTTATCAGCTCAAAATAAAAAGGATAAAGCCTATTCAAGACTTTATCCTCTCTGATTTTATTTAGCAAATAATTTATTTAAATGTGCTTTATACTCAGTAATATGCTGTTCCACATTTGGATTTTTAATAACATCATTACAAATAAATGTAGGCAATGGTGAAAGACCAATAAACTCATTTGCTTTTCTAAAATGCAAATAGACACCGTCTACACCTTTGCCTTCAAAAAAATCACCTTCACGTTCAAATGCTTCAATCGGCGCATTCCAAGTTAATGACAACATATGTTTTCTACCTTGCAACAAACCACCGGTGCCATAACCTTCTGTCGGATTTACCCGATGACGCCCATCACTCTGATATAATTTTCCGTGACCAAAAGTAAAGACTTCATCAATATATTTTTTCACAATCCACGGTTCACCCATCCACCAACCGGGCATTTGCCAAATCACCACATCCATCCATAAAAATTTTTCAATTTCTTGATTGATATCGTAACCAGCATCAATTATGGTTTCTTGCACTTCGTGACCTAACGCAAGCAGAGTTTCTTTTGCGGTGTTATGTAATGTTGTATTCAGTTTACCCTGAGAATGTCCAAATGCTTTTCCACCATTTAATAATAAAAACTTCATTTACATCTCCTTATTTAAGGTAATAAATATAATGGCATATAGGACAAAATAGTTGGTCTTTTTGCACTTTATGCCTTTATAGGACAAAATAGTTGGTAAAGATTATTTTGGATGATCTTTACCAGCTTTCTTTATTTAAAAAATCCTGTATAAAC
>NZ_JPXY01000036.1:0-22480 GCF_000771895.1 Gallibacterium genomosp. 2 | reverse complement strand
GATTTTTTCAAGCTTTTTTTCACTTTCTGGGATATTCCTGGCTTTTGAGCCAATGTTTATCCTCTCTTGTTGCGTGAGGCGGCATTATAGGGATTTTTTTATGCCTTGCAACCCTATTTTTGATTTTTTTAATCGTTCGCTGATTTTTTCAGCGAAACGATTAAAATACAGACTTTACGGCTATTTTAGTGCCACTCTTGCATTGCGGAATAATCTCATCCACGCACCGTCTTCACTCCAATCATCCGGATACCAAGAGTTTGTTACAGAACGGAATACTCGTTCTGGATGCGGCATCATAATTGCAATACGTCCATCAACATTGCTTATAGCTGTAATTCCAAGTGGTGAACCGTTCGGATTTGCAGGATAGTGTTCCGTCAGATTCAAATAATTATCCACATATTGTGCAATTATCTGTCCTTGTTGTTGCAATGCACTGATCTGTTCATCTGAAGCAAATTCGGCACGCCCTTCACCGTGAGAAACTGCAATCGGCATATGTGATCCTGCCATTCCTGAAAACCATAATGAATTATTCTCTTTAATTTCGACCAATCCTACACGTGCCTCAAATCGTTCAGAACGATTTCTTACAAATTTAGGCCACATAGCTGCTCCAGGAATAATCTCTTTGAGATGAGAAATCATTTGACATCCGTTACAAACACCTAATGCAATTTTATTCTGATCCGCAAAGAAGCGGACAAACTGTTCACGTAAATTATTATGGAACAAAATAGATTTTGCCCATCCACCGCCTGCACCCAACACATCACCGTAAGAAAAACCACCACAAGCGACCAACGCATTAAACTGCACCAAGTTATGGCGACCTTCAATCAAGTCACTCATATGAACATCAATTGCTTGGAAACCGGCACGATCGAATGCTGCCGCCATTTCCACGTGACTATTAACACCTTGTTCACGCAAAATAGCAATTTTCGGTCTTGTACCGACAGCAATATAAGGTGCGGCAACATCCTCATCCGGGTTGTAACTCAATTTGGCGGATAAGCCCGGATTATCGGCATCCGCTTTTGCTTGATACTCCTGATCCGCACACGCCGGATTATCGCGTAGGCGTTGCATTTGCCAGGTTAGCTCACCCCAAATTTGGCGTAATTCAGAACGAGCTTGCTGCAATACTACCTGTTCGCCATTTCTCACCACAATAGCATTTTCATTATTGACCGAACCTAATACAGTTGCCACGTCATCCAATTGATATTTCGATAAAATATCAAATACTTCTTGATGATCCTGTTGACGAATCTGCAATACCGCACCCAATTCTTCGTTGAACAACACAGCAAGATTATCTTGACCTAATGACTGAAGATTAACATCAACGCCACAATTACCAGCAAATGCCATTTCTGCTAAAGTCACAATTAATCCACCATCGGAACGATCGTGATACGCTAATAATTTTTGCTGTTGCACCAACTGTTGCATTGCATCAAAGAAAGCTTTTAATCGTTGTGGATTTTCCACATCAGCCGGTTTATCGCCAAGTTGTTGATATACTTGTGCTAAAGCGGTCGCACCTAAACGATTTTTCCCTTCACCAAGATCAATAAAAATCAGCTCACTTTCCCCTTTATCCATTCTTAATTGAGGAGTAACCGCTTTACGCACATCTTCCACACGAGAAAATGCACTAATCACCAATGATAGTGGTGCGGTTACCGTTTTTTGCTCACCGTTTTCCTGCCAAGTTGTCTTCATTGACATTGAGTCTTTTCCGACCGGAATGGTTAAACCTAATGCCGGGCAAAGCTCTTCACCGATAGCTTTAACCGCTTGATATAAACCGGCGCCTTCACCCGGATGATCTGCCGCCGACATCCAGTTTGCAGAAAGTTTCACACGTTTCAAATCGCCGATATTCACCGCCGCTAAATTAGTGATCGCTTCTGCCACCGCAAGACGTGCCGACGCAGCAAAATCCAATAATGCTACCGGTGCACGTTCGCCCATTGACATTGCTTCACCGTGATAACTGTCGAAACTGCTGGTCGTCATCCCATAGTCGGCGACCGGAATCTGCCACGGACCGACCATCTGATCACGGGCCACCATTCCAGTTACTGAACGGTCGCCGATAGTGATTAAGAATGTTTTTTCTGCCACCACCGGCAACCGCAATACACGATGTAACGCTTCGGTTAAATCAATTTTGTTGGTTTGCAATGGTTGTGAATTAACCTGTTTAGATACTTCATTACGTTGCATTTTTGGTGCTTTACCTAACAACACATTCATAGGTAAATCAATAGGCTGATTAGCAAAATAATTATCGTGTAATGTTAGCTGTTTTTCTTCTGTCGCTTCGCCAATTACAGCATACGGTGCACGTTCACGTTGGCAAAGCTGTTCAAATAATGGCAATTTTTCGGCACTGACCGCTAAAACATAACGTTCTTGCGATTCATTACACCAAATTTCCAACGGACTCATATTGCGCTCATCACTTAAAATTTTACGCAATTCAAACCGACCGCCTCGTCCGCCGTCATTCACTAATTCCGGCATTGCGTTGGATAATCCGCCGGCACCGACATCGTGGATAAACAGAATCGGGTTATCCGATCCCATTTGCCAACAACGGTCAATCACCTCCTGACAACGACGTTCCATTTCCGGATTATCACGTTGCACGGAAGCAAAATCTAAATTCTCGGCTGATTTACCTGATGTCATTGAAGAGGCTGCACCACCACCCAAGCCAATATTCATTGCCGGCCCACCAAGCACCACTAATTTTGCGCCAACCGGAATTTCGCCTTTTTGGATATGGTCTTCACGAATATTACCCATACCGCCGGCAAGCATAATCGGCTTATGGTAACCACGCACCTCCTCGCCGTTAAAACTATTCACTTTTTGTTCATAAGTACGGAAATAACCCAATAAAGACGGACGACCGAACTCATTATTAAATGCTGCACCACCAAGCGGCCCATCAATCATAATCTCCAATGCGGAAGCAATACGATCGGGTTTAGATAAAGTCCCTTCCCAAGGTTGTTGATAATTTGGAATACATAGATTAGAAACGGAAAAACCGACTAAACCAGCTTTTGGTTTAGAACCACGCCCTGTCGCCCCCTCATCGCGTATTTCTCCGCCTGAACCGGTTGCTGCGCCTGGAAATGGTGAAATAGCTGTAGGGTGATTATGTGTTTCTACTTTCATCAAAATGGGCATCGATTCATTATGGTAACGATAAGTGCCGTCCTGATCTGGGAAGAAACGACCTGCAACCGAACCTTCCATTACCGCTGCATTATCTTTATATGCAGAGAACACATAATCCGGTGTTTTTTCGTAAGTATTTTTGATCATTTTAAACAGTGATTTCGGTTGTGCTTTACCGTCAATTGTCCAATCTGCATTAAAAATTTTGTGGCGACAATGCTCAGAATTCGCCTGTGCAAACATATAAAGTTCAACATCTGTCGGATTACGTTTTAATAATGCAAACTGTTCCAATAAATAATCCATTTCATCGTTTGCCAACGCTAACCCCAACTCCACGTTAGCTCGCTCTAATGCTGCTCTGCCACCACCTAATATATCAATAGTTTTAAACGGTTTTGGCTCTTGTTGTGCAAACAATTGTGGTAATTGAGAAAAATCAGAAACTACATCTTCCATCATTCTGTCGTGAATCAATTTCGCAAAAACTGCTTGTTGAGCATCATTTAATGGTGTAGCAAATCGGCAATCATATAAAATGCCACGTTCTGCACGCACCACAATGCTTAAGCCACAATTATGAATAATATCGGTTGCTTTTGACGACCAAGGTGAAATTGTACCGAAGCGAGGAATAACAATCTGTCCGCACAAAAAATTCTCTTTTTCTGACACTGCCGGAAATGACATTACAGCATTTGCTTCAAATAACCGGTTTAGTTGTTCAATCTGTTGTGCCGATAATCTCTCAGATACCTCAACAAAATAGAGATAATATGTTTGACAACTTTGAAGTGAAATCTGTTGTTCAGCAAGTTGTGAGGAAAGGCGAGAAACTCGGAAATCAGAAAGGGCTGCCGCCCCACGGAAAATCAGCATCATAGCAATATCACCTAAAATTTAGAAAATGAAAAATCGCTGTTTATTATACCTAAACTTACATTTAAACGGAAACGTTTGCGTAAACTCTTATTTGTACTTAGCGATTAGATCTTATACAATGCGCATTTTGCAAATTTAAGCTTGAGGTTTCATTGAAAGGTTTGTCTTTACGCATTTTTTTAGCTGTACTTCTATTGCTTTGGGCAATTGATATGGTTTTTCCGTGGCAAAAAATTATGCGTTCAGAAGATAATTTATTTACCTCCATACAAAAAAGAGAACAATTAGTAGTTGGTACCATTAATAATGCATTTTCATATTTCATCAGTCCTAACGGTGCTGCCGGTTTAGAATATGAATTAACAAAAGCCTTTGCTGATTATTTAAATGTTGAACTCAATATTAAAACTTTCGATTCTTCTGAAAAACTATTTGATGCTTTAGAAAATAATGAAATTGATCTTGCCGCTGCAAATTTAATGTATCAACCAGAAAAAGCGGAATATTTTCAAATCGGGCCAAGCTATTATTCCTCTTCTTGGCAACTTGTTTATCGAAAAAATACAACTCGACCTTACGATCTCAACCAATTAAAAGGCAAATTACTCATTGCCAATGACCGCAATCTACAAGAGAAATTACAACAACTAAAACAGCAATATCCTCGATTGGAATGGCAAACAAGCAATGCCCTATCTATTGAAGAAACATTATTGGCTGTAGCTGATGGTAAAGCAGATTACACTATCGCCAGTTCAATGGATATTGCTTCTATTCAACAGGTTAAACCAACAATCGCTGTCAGTTTTGATTTAAGTGAAGAAACCTCTGTAAACTGGTATTTGCCACATAATCCTTACAATGAATTACAGGCTGCGCTACTTGATTTTATGAATCAAGCAAAAGAATCAGGTTTAATCTCACGAATTGAGGAAAAATATTTTAGTCATCTTTCTCGCTTTGATTATGTTGATGCCAAAACTTATATTCAAGCAATCGAGAATGTATTACCCAATTATTTGGAGCTATTTCAACGTTATGCTGATCCACTAGATTGGAAATTATTAGCGGCAATTGCCTATCAAGAATCGCATTGGGATACCAACGCGACTTCACCAACCGGTGTTCGTGGCATTATGATGTTAACTAAAGAAACCGCAACTCGAATGCGAATAGAAGATCGCAATAATCCTGAACAAAGTATTAAAGCAGGCTCCGAATATTTACAGTTATTACTAACAAAAATGCCGGAAACCATTGCCGAAGAGGATAAAATTTGGTTCGCCTTAGTTGCCTACAATTTAGGATTAGGGCATTTGTTGGATGTACGTCGCTTAACTGAATCGCTTGGCGGCGATCCGAATAACTGGCTCGATGTGAAAAACAATTTACCATTATTGGCGGATAAAAAATATTACAGCAAGCTCAAGTTCGGTTATGCACGTGGTTACGAGGCCTATCAATACGTTGAAAATATTCGCCGTTATCACAACAGCATCATCAACTATTACCGCTTACAGCAACAGACACAATCCGCTGAGCCAAAACCCGAAGTCGATGAAAATATTGATCAAACGCCAACAAATCCGGACGAGAGCGCGCCAACGATCTGATAAATTATGCTAAAATCTCCGATTATTTTTAGCCAATCGGAGAATATTATGCGCCCAAATAATCGTGATAATCACGCAATGCGCCCTATCAAAATCACTCGTCATTACACCAAACACGCCGAAGGTTCAGTATTAATCGAATTCGGCGACACCAAAGTGCTTTGCAATGCCACTATCGAAGAAACTGTCCCTCGTTTTTTAAAAGGGCAAAACCAAGGTTGGATTACCGCCGAATACGGAATGTTGCCGCGTGCTACCAATGTTAGAACGCAACGAGAAGCTACAAAAGGCAAACAAAGCGGTCGTACTATGGAAATCCAACGCCTAATCGGTCGGTCACTCCGTGCAATGGTCGATCTCACCCTACTTGGAGAACGCACCATTACCCTTGATTGTGATGTCATTCAAGCAGATGGTGGAACTCGCACCGCAGCAATCAGCGGTTCAGCGATTGCACTGCACGATGCGATCCAAACCTTATTGGAGAAAGGTTTAATCAGTCAAAATCCAATCAAAAATCTGGTTGCGGCAGTGTCAGTCGGCATTGTTGATCAACAACAGTTATGCGATCTCGAATATGTGGAAGATTCCAATGCAGAAACTGATATGAATGTGGTGATGACCGATGACGGCAGAATGATTGAGGTACAGGGAACTGCCGAAGGTGAACCGTTCAGCCACGATGAATTATTGGCTCTACTCGATTTAGCCAAACAGGGAATTGCTCAAATCAATCAGGCACAAAAAGCGGCACTACAAGCCGAATAACGCCATTAAGGAAAAAATATGCAACAGTATCAACAACAATTTATTGAATTCGCGCTTAGCCGTAATGTGCTGAAATTCGGCGAATTTACCCTTAAATCTGGGCGTATCAGCCCTTATTTTTTTAATGCTGGATTATTCAATACCGGAGAAGATTTAGCCAAACTCGGCGAATTTTACGCACAAGCAATTCAGGCGCAACAGCTTAAATATGATGTGATTTTTGGGCCAGCATATAAAGGCATTCCGATTGCAACCGCTGCCGCCACCGCACTTTACCATCAATTCGCAATCAACAAACCGGTCTGCTTCAATCGCAAAGAGGCGAAAGATCACGGCGAAGGCGGTAATTTAATCGGCAGCCCGTTGCAAGGGAAAGTATTACTGATTGACGATGTCATCACTGCCGGCACTGCGATCCGTGAATCAATGCAGCTGATTGAAGCAAATCACGCCACGCTGGCCGGTGTAATGATCGCTTTGGATCGCCAAGAAAAAGGCAAAAGTGATCTTTCCGCTATTCAAGAAGTAGAACGAGATTACCACTGCCATGTTAGTTCTATTATTACACTTGAACATTTGCTTACCTATTTACAACAATCCGAACAATATTCTGAGTTTTTACCGAAAATGTTGGCTTATCGCCAACAATATGGCATTAATTTATAATTCTCTTTCTGCCCGAATAGCTACGGGCAGAAACCTTTTTCTTTAAGATTTAATTTCTTTTTATTTTTCTATTTTCAAAGGGAGTGTAAATGCAAAAACTGTCTCAACGAATCCAACATTTTTTTCAAAGTGAGCCTGCCGGCGGCATTTTATTATTGATTGCCACCTTTCTTGCTATCCTTTGCGCCAATCTGCCATTTATGACCGATTGTTATCAAGGCTTGTTGAATACTACTGTTGCTTTTCAATTCGGTCAATTTCAATTACATAAACCGCTATTACTTTGGATTAATGATGGCTTAATGGCAATCTTTTTTCTGTCTATCGGTTTGGAAGTAAAAAAAGAGTTATTAACAGGTTCACTATCCAATATTAAAACTGCCATTTTCCCGGCGATTGCCGCCTTGGGCGGAATGATTGTGCCGGCAGTGCTGTTTTACACCGCTACCGTTGCTCATCCGGAATTGACAAAAGGTTGGGCGATTCCTATGGCGACCGATATTGCATTTGCGCTCGGTATTATGGCTTTAGTCGGTAAAAATGTTCCTACACCATTAAAAGTCTTTCTATTAGCATTAGCAATTATTGACGATCTTGGTGCAATTATTGTTATTGCACTATTTTTCTCCAATGATTTGGGTACAGTGGCACTGGTCGGTGCAACCATTTCTATTGTGATCTTAATTTTGCTCAATCGTGCTAAAGTGAGTTCATTAATTCCTTATGGTATTGTTGGCACTATCCTTTGGGTTTGCGTGTTGAAATCGGGTGTTCACGCTACACTTGCCGGCGTAATTATCGGCTTTTCTATTCCATTACAGGCTAAAAATGGTGATCACCTATTACACCGTCTGGAACACAGCCTGCAACCTTGGGTAACTTTTATGATTTTGCCGTTATTCGCTTTCGCCAATGCCGGCATCTCGTTCCAAGGCGTTGATTGGCAAACATTAATTTCTCCATTACCCTTTGCCGTATTACTCGGTTTATTTATCGGCAAACCACTCGGTATTTTCGGTATTAGTTACCTTTCAATAAAATTAAAACTAACCAAATTGCCTGAAGGGATTAATTTCCGCCATATTTTTGCCGTATCGCTATTGTGTGGTATCGGCTTTACAATGGCAATGTTCCTTTCCGGTTTGGCATTTGAACAAGAATCGCATCAGCTCAATATTTTAGCTCGTATCGGCATTTTAGCCGCCTCATCACTCTCAGCTATTCTCGGCTTTTTAGTACTTAAACAAGTGACGAAAAATAACCAAGCTATTTCATCCAATTAAACGCTTGTAAACAATAATTTCACCCCTATATAGGGGTGAAATTATTTTTGAGGTAACCTTTATGACAGATTTATATAAACAAGATAACGACAAACTATACCGATTTCTTTTCAAGAACCGTGCAGTTCGCGGAGAATGGGTACGTTTAAACAAAACTTTTACAGAAACATTAAATACACATCATTACCCAACACCTGTACAAAATTTACTAGGTGAATTATTAGTTGCCACCAGTCTATTAACAGCAACCTTAAAATTTAAAGGCAATATTACAGTGCAAATTCAAGGCGATGGTCCATTAAAACTTGCTTTAGTGAACGGCAACGATCAACAACAGTTACGTGCATTAGCACGCTTACAGGGTGAAATTAGTAATGAAATGAACTTAAGTGAGATGGTGGGTAAAGGCGTTTTAGTTATCTCCATTATTCCGGAAGAAGGTGAACGTTACCAAGGTGTTATTGCATTAGATAAACCGACCATTACTGAATGCTTAGAAGACTATTTCATCCGTTCCGAACAATTACAAACGCAATTATTTATCCGCTTTGGTGAATATCAAGGCGAAGCTGTTGCCGCCGGAATGTTATTACAAATTATGCCAGATGGACAAGGTTCACCAGATGATTTTGAACATTTAGCAACATTAACAGCAACAGTAAAAGATGAAGAATTATTTGGTTTAAGCGCAGAAGAGTTGCTTTATCGTCTATATCACGAAGAAACTGTTGAAATTTATCCGCCACATCATACAGAGTTTTTCTGCGGTTGTTCGCAAGAACGTTCCGGTGCGGCAATTGCTTTACTTTCTGATGAAGAAATCAGTGAAATTTTTGCAGAAAAACCAACTTTAGATATGCAATGTGAATGTTGTGGTACTCATTATATCTTTACTGAAGAAATGGTCAGAAAACTAAAAGAGCAAAGTCTCCACTAATACAGCTACTACTTTCATTGATACAAAAACAAACCCTTTATGCCTCTCGGCATAAAGGGTTTTAATTAAATAACAAGTAATTAGATAATTACTGTCACACCTTGTTGGATATATAAAATATCTTCACTTGATGAATGTTTATATACATCAACATTTTGATAAGACACACCATTAAAACTATGTTCTTCTGTGTGGCTCTTCGTCCAACCTGAACCTGAAAGCACAACTTTATTATTCGCCGCATCTCCGCCATCATTACGGATAAACAACTCATCTTTTCCAGCTGGAGACGGTCCGGTGTTATTATTAACAAGATTACCGCTTTCAATTTTCACGGTTACACCCGTACCTGTAAACCGAATTTCTTCTGCTCTCCAGATCTGAGTATGCTCCGAAGGTCTCCCTCCAATACTAAATTGGTTATTGTACCCCTCTGACTGCGAACCCTCTATGCTTAAAATGTCGTAATCCGTTTTATTTACATCCTCTCCTAAATCAATAATATGATCATTATCACCTTTAACATTCTTAATAGTAACAGTATCACTGCCGGATCCAGCAAAAATACTCATATTATTTTCTGTACCAATATTACCTACAGAAATAGTATCATTGCCGTCACCACCTCGAATTGTGAATTCTCCACCTAGATCTTTCAAAACATCACCTTGGACAGTAATGATATCATCACCTGCTCCACCATCGATCAAATTATTAGATCCACGAATATTGCCACTAATTGTAATAGTATCATTACCCGCGTCGCCAGATATTTGATTACCAGTACCGAATAAATCTCCATTGATCGTAATAGTATCATCGCCATTACCACCAAAAATCTGAGAATTATCAGCTTCCAACGCTACTGATTTCTTTGGTAACGCATTAATAATAATGGTGTCATTACCATCTTCTGCACTAATAATACTACCGCGTCCTTCTTGTCTCGCTATGCCACCAACGGTAATTTTATCTTCACCAGCACCGGCATAAATTGCAGAGTTCGCCATTTGAGCAAGCTCAACGCTATCCTCTCCCAAACCTAACCAGAAACGGCTATTTTCAGTGACACCTGACTGAATGGTATCCACATCTTTGCCACCAAAGTAATTAACACCGGACATTTTACCTGTTACCGATAATGTGTTCTGTCCATCACCAAGATCTAACACATCAATAATTTCAGTTATGCGTTCACTGGTTGAGGTAGCAACTCTATCTGCGCCAACCACGGCTCGACTACCTGTCGCACTTCTATCTTGGCTATCTGTCGCTATCAAATCAATTGCACGCTCTAAGCTTGAATTAATTTGATCTTTCAATGCTTGATCATAGAAATTTTTGTAACGTTCTATACCTTGTCGTGCATACTCATCATTGTTTAAGAATACCTGACTAATCCAATCCGACTTTTTACCGGAAAGAATGAGGTTGTTGTTAATCGTGACATTATCTTCACCATTACCCATCATCATAGACAACTGAGCTTCTTTAACATTTCCAATAGTAACATTTGCACTCTCTTTAGAAGTAATTAACACCAATGGTCGCTCATAATTTGACTCTCGCTCTATTTTTGCTAAGGATAAGGTATCATTTCCTGAACCTAAATTAATAATCGTAGAGCCTTCATAAGAGTTTTCACGCAATTGCCCCAAAACATTTCCACCCACAATCATTGTGTCATCACCCTCGCCAAGGTTAAAGTAATTACCTGACTCTTTTTGCGAGCCGGTGAACACATTCCATTTAATGGATACTTTATCATTACCAGCACCCATATCTATTTTGGCATTCGTTGCATAGAGTGAAGCATATTTCATCTCATCTCTTACAGCTCCTGCTTTATTTGGATCCTCTGTGTCTTTTGCAGTGCCGGTAACTTCAAAAGTATCATTACCATCACCCATATAGATTTGGTTACTACCATCAACATTAGGACGTGAATACCCTAATCCGATATAATAATCATATCGACCTTGTAGGTTCATTGTCGTAATCATATCATCACCATCATTGGTTCTAATCACAACATTACCGGCAATTGCTGGTGCAGAAATGTAGTCATTTCCACCGCCTAATGTATCCATAATAAATTGGGTCATCGTTTTATTAGTTAAGCTTGTCGAACTACCTGTATTCTCTGCACCAATCCATCCTCTACGATTATAATAGTTCCACCACTCATCAGTTCGTGACATACCTGAAACAATAATATCAGCTGCTTCATTATCCCCATTCCACTTATAAAATAACGCTTTATCTTGGTTATACATTACAGCAGTTTTGGTATCAAATCCCCAACCTTGAGCATGATCATTATGATATTGATCTCTTGATGTATCATCATCGTCATCTTTACGCATCATCCAGTCTAATTTTGGATTATACACAACAACTTTATTACCTAATTTATCTGTAATAATGCGTTGTTTATCACTCTGCGCAGTACCGAAATCTAGTTTCATCGTCATTTCTGCTGCATCTGAAACCGTATTATTTCCATCTTTCAGAGTGTGAGAACCATCGGTTGCGACTATCGTTACACTATTTGGCTTGCTGTTAGGGCCATCAGAAACATCTGATTTAATCTTAGAGAGAGCCAACTGTGGAACAACATTATCCACAATAACATCCACACTTCTTTCCGGTAAATTAGCATCATTAAATCCTGTGCTCTTATCCTGATGTACAATATCTGCAATGACTTTGTATTGCTCATAATCTGCACTGAGATGATTAAACGCCCCTGTATATGTTTTGGAATCAGACGAAATATCGAGATAATGTACCTCAACTTGTTGATCTCCCTTCATTAAGCGCACTCGAATTAGCGCTTCTTCGGCTTCTTGCCCTTCCACTGTTGCCTTATAGTAAATTGCCTTTTGATTAGTATCTACTATATTTGGTGTAGTGGTATCCAAATCCTGATTATTCACTTTAAAATCAGTAAATTTCAATGGATCTTTCACAACGTGTCCAACACCTTGTTCAGATTGATTGCCTGCTTTATCAAAGGCTTGTGCAGTTACTGTTGTACCATACGGGAACTTCTTAATATTAGTTGGAATGGTTGCTGTATTGCCATTAATCGTAATCCAATCTGCTTCTGTCGATTTTTCCCAACCATTAGCTGTAGCTGTTTTGGTTAATTTAACGCTTTGATCACCTGCGGTAATAATAACCCAATCACCTACTTCAGCTTGAGTTCCAATACTTGTGAAAGGATCAAAGTTACTGCGTTCTCCAGTCGGTAGAGTAATACTAACCTCGCCTCCCGTTTCGGATGTCACTACTGGCGTATCCGGAGTAAGTTTATCCACATAAATCAACAACGGCTCAGATTCAGACTTAACAGTAGTTTTATCTGACTGATACAATTTCACTGGATATTGATTCTCTCCTTGGACAAGTGCAAAATTCATTGGAGCACCTGCTCTTACCTCAAAATATCCATTCTTAATATCAGTTTGCTTAACTTGTGCTTTCAGAATTGAAGATCCAAAAGGAAACTCAACATAATCACCTACTTGAGCAGAATCTGGTAAATAAATTTTTACCCTTACATTTGATGGAGAGTCGCTAGCCTCTAATTCAGTAGTATTAAGCACCATTGTCGTATTGGTATCATTCATTAAGTTACTATTAACCTCTGGATGTTCCAAAGCCACAGTAATTTTAGTACGATCTATCAAGGTATTATCGCTATCTTTATCCGCTTTATTACCTGCAATATCAAAGGATTGTACCGACACGCCTGTACCTGATGGTGCAACAGTATGTAGTATAGTAACTTCATTATCTCTCGGTGTTGGTACAAGTGTGGTATCACTACTTGTCCAACCGTTATTACCATCACTGGTTAAGGTTACCTTCTTATTACCTACCATTACTTCTACATAATCACCTTGAGGTGCATTATATGGAAGTGTAATAGTAACATTACCATTTTGATCATTCACTGCTGTTGCGGCATCAGGTGCTGTGGTATCAATAACGAATTTTTTAGCATTAGTGCTGTATTTAATCGCACCCTCTTTATCTTGTTGAGTAATGCGAATTGTTCCCGCTGTATATTCACCTTCAGGTAAAATATAAACACCCTCAACATAAGGCACAGTTTGATAATTACCCTCAGCATCTTTGTATTCCACTTTAGTAATCATCGCACTATCATCACCCACAAGTTTTAAGCCACCATCATTGGTAATGTTGTCACTATTAGATATACCAGTATCATTTCGTAAGCCAATCTCTACATCCTTCAACTCATTATTGAAATAAGGTGCAGTAATTGAATCTGATGGTGTAGAAATATTATGAGCTTTATCCTTAGCCGTTGCTGTAACAGATTGTTTATCGATTAATGGAGCTTTTAATTCGATTGTAAATTCACCTTTTTCATTAGCAATGATCGGTTGATTGTTTTTATCTGTTGCAACTTGTTGCGTGGTTTGACCATCTTTACTTGTCACCTCCAACACAATAGTGCTACCTGGCTCGGCAATTCCACTAATAACCGTTCCTTGCTCATTAATCTCAATTACCGGTGCACTAGGTGCTATTTCATCCGGCGTTGGACTTTGCTCAGTCGCACGATTATCATAACTATTAGTAGATGTTACCGTTAACGTTTCCCCAGTTTTAATTGGCGAATCAACAGAATAACGGTAATTACCTTCCTCATCTGTATGATAAGTTTCAGGCTCACCATCACCATTATGATCGGCTTGAATATCTTGGTTAGCCTTTTCAGTTCCTAAACTCACTACCTCTTCGTGTGTTAATTTAATAGTAAACTGACCATCGCTACCAGCTGTTCCACGACCAACTACTTCATTATTCGCATTACGAATTTCCACCGTGCTAAGCGGATCAGTATCACCTTTTACATATACACCATCATTTGAAGTAATTTTTAAGGTGTTACTTGTATCTATAGTATCAGCAATATTTACTGTTTTTGCTTCACTAGGAAGATATCTATTATCAATTGCTTGAACTTGAATACTTGGTAAGTTATTGCCTTCATTAACAAAAGCAGCCCCTTCCTCAGTTAAACTAATTTCTCCTGTTCCACTATCAAGCACAAAATAACCATCATCGTTGTTTAACAATTTAATAGTTACGGTATCAGTTTTATCTGGATCCGTTGCTGTTACTATCGCAATTAGTTTGCCTACTGTTGCCTGACCTTTAGTAAAGCCTGTTTTCACTATATCCTCTGGTTTAATAGTCAATACAGGTGCGTCATTTACATCTACCGCATTAACACTTGCTGAATGACTATTACCAGCTTTGTCTTGGGCAGACACAGTTACTTCTGAACCATCTGTTACTTTATCATTTGGAATAGTGGTTGTAGTTGAACCATTAGGTACATTAGGCACTACAGCAGGATCGCTAGAAGTCCAACTACCATCATCACCTTTAGTTAAGATAATATCACGTGGCTTGGTTTCACCCTCAGGTTGTACGGTAACAGTTACTTTATCCGCATCATTAGGAAGTGTAATCACCACACTACCGTCTTTTTTGGCTTCTGGTGCTGTTACATTCGGCGCTTGTGTGTCAACGGTAAAGGTTTTGCTCTCACTCTCTAGACTATTGTTACCGGCTGGATCTTTGACTTGTGCAGTAACAGTATACTCGCCATCGGCTTGTTGCTCTGGGAATTTCGCACGTTCCACAGGGATGGTTGCGATAGGATCGCTACCACTTAAATCACCAGATTGAACTTTGTAGTCAACGGTAATAGCTTTCCCTGTTTGTGGTTGAAGCGTTAAGGTAACAGTATCACCTGCTTGCGTACCTTGTGGTAGGCGAACTTGTACTTCAATACCGTCAGAAAATTCTGTCGCATTGATGCTATAACCATCCACCTCAGTAGCTTCTGGAATTGATTCAATCACTGGTTTACCATCATCATCCTCAACACCATCGCCATCGCTATCACCTGGAACGGTGGTATCGACAGTAAAGTTAGCCGGTGTACTGTCTTTACTGCTATTACCGGCAGGGTCAGTGACTTTGGCAGTGACGGTGTAGTTGCCATCTACAGCGTTATCTGTATCTTTTGGCAAATTATCTTTAGCAATAGGAATTTCTACTGGGGTTGCACCATTAACATCATCACCCTGTTTAACGGTATAAGTGACTTCTTGTTCTGTACCGTCATCTGCTTTTACGGTCAAGATTACGGTATCACCCTCTTGTGTACCTTTTGGTAGAGTAACTTGAACTTTGATTCCGTCTGAAAGCTCTTTGACGTTCACACCATCTTTTACATCGTCTGGAAGAGTCACGACTGGTTTACCAGCATTATCAGGTTTATTGTCACTATCGCTATCACCTGGGACAGTGGTATCTACAGTAAATGTGACTTGATCCGAATCTTCGGATTCACGCGCTCCTTTGCTATAAGGCTCTTTCACCGAAGCTGTGATGTTATAAGTTTCGCCATCAGCGAACTTGTCTTTAGGCACAGTCACGGCAATCGGATCAGTACCAATTGTGGTGTCTGCTGGGATGGTGAAGGTATAAATTTCACTGCCATTGTTTTTAATTACAATGATATCGCCAGCTTCTGTGCCTGCTGGTACGGTGACATTAACCACCACGCCATCGGCAAGCTCAGACGCATTGACTTTGCCGTCTTCTGCTAAGCTTGGATTAGAGGCTTCAGGAATGGTAATGCTTGGTTTTTCATCACCTTTACTATCGCTATCGGCATCGGTTGTACCACCCGGTTGATTACGATCAATCTGAATAGATTGTGTAGCTTTTGTTGGATTACCACCTGTTTTTGGGGTAACGTCAATACTAGAAGTAATTGATGTTGCATTTTCATCCACAACCACATCATCAATAGTTGTGGTGTACTCTGTTTTGCCATTAACTGGTTCGGTAGTTAAAGTATAAGTTTTATTGCCGTGTTTGATGACTTTGGTATCACCACTTAAATCGACAGTGTAAGTGTTATCGCCGTTGATAGTGATTGCAACAGTATCACCTGCATTCACTGTTGGGAGATTGACTTTAACAGAAACCACATTATTAGCGATTTCATCCCCCATTAAGACACCATTTTGATCGGCATCTGAGGTGTAAACAATATTTGGTTTACCCTCTAAAGCACGGTTTACATTTATTTTCACTAAATTAGAAACTTTTGAATCATTTCCAGCTTTATCCAATATATTAGCCGCAACGAATAATACACCTTCTTTTTCTGCTTCTACACTGGTTGGCACAGAAACAATAGCCGATTTACTGCTTGCTTCTGCATCAGAAATAGTATGCGCAATCTGTTCTCCCACTACAGGTTGACCCTCTACCCCATTTTCTTTTGGTGTAGTGATTGGAGTGATATAAAGCACATCGCCTGCTTTCACATCATCCGGTAATGTCACTTTGACTTGGACACTATCATCTTCTGCCACTTCATTACGAGTAATAATGTTGTCTTGTGGGTTGTTATCACTCACAAAGCCTTCGATGATTGGTTTACCTGTTTTTGTAGTATCAAGGGTAAAGTCAGCCGGATCACTGGCTTTACCTGCATTACCAGCTTGATCGGTGACCAACGCAGTAACGTGATAATCTCCATCTGTTAATTTGCTGGAAGTTGGAATGGTAATGGTTACGCCATTGCTTAAGTCACCGTCTTGAACGGTGTAAGGTTCACTTGTATATGCTGTGCCTTCTGCATTGGTCACGGTCAAGGTGACAGTATCACCGGCTTGAGTACCACTTGGTAAGGTTACTTTCACTTGAATGCCTGCGCCTTCTTGATTTTCACCACCATTCCATTCGGTGTCGTTCACACCGTTGTCAGCTTCTGGAATGCTGACTTCAGGTGCTTCTTCTACACCCGATACAGCAGGGTTGGTATCACCTGGAGCGGTAATATCAATAGTGAAGTTTGCGGCATCACTCGTCGCACTGCTATTGCCAGCAGCATCAGTCACCACAGCGGTTACAGTGTAGTTGCCGTCTGGGGTAGTCAAGAATTTATTCACAGGTACATTGACAGTGACTTTACCATTACCAGAAACATCATCTGTAGTTTGAACAGTATAAGGCACAGTAAAAGTAGTACCATTTTCAGGCGTGATCGTCAAAGTGATAGTATCGCCTGCTTGCGTACCTTTTGGTAAAGTCACTTGAACTTGAACACCGTCTTTAAAGTCTTCTGCATTGACAATATGGTTATCGGCAGCTGTTGCTTCTGGGATGGTGACAGTTGGTTTACCTTTATTAACATCATCGTCATCGGCTTTGCCATTACCATCGGTATCGCCTGGAACAGTCGCATCGACGGTAAATGTCGCTTCATTGCTACTTGCACTGCTATTGCCGGCAGCATCAGTCACTACAGCAGTTACGGTGTAAGCACCATTTAGGTCTTTATCCTCATGTTGTTTAGGAATAGTGACCGATACTGGTGTACCGTTACCAGAAACATCATCGACTTCTTTAACGGTATAAGGCACAGTAAACGCATCACCATTTTCAGGTTTCACCGTCAAGGTAACCGTATCACCTACTTGCGTACCTTTCGGTAGGGTCACATTAACTTGAACACCGTCACCGTCTGCAAGCTCTTTGGCATTAATGGTGTAACCGTCCTCTTGTGTCGCTTCTGGGATAGTGACCACTGGTTTACCATCATCATCCGCAACACCATCGCCATTGCTATCACCTGGAACGGTGGTATCGATTACCAATGAAGTAGAATCGCTTTCAACCGTTGTTGTGCCATCGCTAACTTTCGCCACCACGACATAGGAACCATCCGCTTTAACAGGGAAGCTATTGGCTTGATCGCTCTCTTTGCTTGCTGGAATATGGATAGTTAATCCGTCTGTAGCATTCAAATCTTCCGCTGTCAAATTTTTAGTGATGGTAATTGGTGCTTTGCCATCAGCAGATACAGTCACGGTGAGAGTATCCCCAGCTTGCGTACCTTCAGGGATAGTCACCTTAATATCCACCCCTTGGGCAGTTGCAAACTCAGACGCATTGACACTGTTGTTATCCATTTCTGGGATAGTCACTACAGGTTCACCACTGATTTCAACGGTATCTACGGTAAATGACGCTTTATCACTCGGTTGGCTAGTATTACCAGCTGCATCTTTAACTTGTGCAGTCACCGTAAAGTTGCCATCAAGCGTTTTTCCGCTTTCAGCGTCTTTTGGCAATATATCTTTAGGAATGGTGATTTCAACTGTACGCTCTCCGTTAAGATCCTCAGCTTGTACTTGATATGGAGGTTCAATAGCGATAGGCGCTTTACCCTCTGGAGTAAGAGTAAGATAAACTTGATCTCCCTGTTGTGTTCCTGCTGGTAAAGTCACTTTGACTTGAACACCGTTATTTAATTCAGAGGCGTTGACACCATCTTTAGCTTCAGGAATAGTAATCACTGGTTTACCATCATTATCATCCCCTTGACTATTAGCAAAGCCATCGCCATTGCTATCGCCTGGGACGGTGGTATCAACCTTAAATATTGTTTCATCACTCGGTTGGCTGGTATTACCATCCGCATCTTTCACGGTTGCGGTCACTTTGTACTCGCCCTCGGTGATTTTGCCTTTCTCATCAGTTGGGAATTGATCTTTAGGCACAGTGACTATCACTTTGCCATCACCTGTTCCTGGTAAATCACCCTTTGCTACTGTACCAGTGGCAGTAACGGTTGAACCATCCGGTTTTGTCATTGTCACTGTCACGGTATCACCCACTTCTGTACCTTCTGGTAAGGTGACTTCGACCTGAACATCGTCTTTTAAGTCATCGCTACCGACTGGTTTGTATTGATTGTCACTGGTGTGAGCATCCACCACCGAAACATTTGGTTTACCACCGTTATCATCTTCACTGTCTGCTACACCATCGCCATTGGTATCGCCTGGAACCACGGTATCCAAGACTGTAAATGTTTTTTCAACACTTGGAAGGCTTTGGTTACCAGCAGCATCTTTGATTTGTGCTGAGACGGTGTAATCCCCTTTTGGTGTTTCAGGGAATTGATCTTTAGGAATAGTCACAGTTGCAGTTTCAGTCGATAAATCATTATCGCTGATAGGAGCAGCAGAAATAACGGTAAAGGCTTCACCGCCTTTTGGTGTCACTGTTAAGGTGATGGTATCGCCTTTTTGCGTACCTGCTGGTAAAGTCACTTTAACTTGAACACCGTCATTAAATTCTGTAGCGGTAACACCACCATTGGCATTTTCAGGGATAGAGACGCTTGGTTTACCGTTGATATCATTGGTATCTGCTTTGCCATCACCATTGGTGTCACCTGGGACAGTGGCATCGATAGTAAAGTCTTTCGCATCACTGACCAGACTAGTGTTCCCAGCTTTATCAGAAACAGTAGCGGTGACTTGGTAAGCGCCATCTAGCTTATCGTTGCTATCTTTTGGTAAATCCTCTTTAGGAATATCTACAGTGACTTTTCCTGCAGTGATATCCCCAGATTCCAAGGTTTGGGTCACTTTAATTGGATCATTGCTATTTGGTGTTGTCACTTCTAAAGTGACAACATCACCTGCTGCCACACCACCTGGTAGAGTGACTTCCACTTGAACACCATTTTTAAGATCGTCAGCATTGATGGTGTTACCATCTGCATCTGTCGCTTCTGGAATATCGATAACTGGTTTGCCAGCATTTTTATCCTCAGCATCTACTTTACCATCACCGTTTTCATCGCCCGGTGCAGTGGTGTCAACAGTAAATTTTTCTTCATCACTAGTCGCACTGCTGTTACCGGCAGGGTCTGTGACCACGGCGGTTACGCTATAGTCGCCGTCAGGGACTTTGCCGTTATTATCTTGTAAGTCATTTGTAGGCACAGTGACAGTTACTTTGCCATCGCCGTTTTCGGGTAAATCACCCTCTTCGACTTTGGCGGTCTTTTTAACTTCACCATTAGGTGTTTTAACCGTTACTTCTACGGTATCACCGGCTTCTGTGCCTTTTGGTATAGTCACTTCGACTTGAATACCGTTTTCTAAGTCTTTATTACCGACTGGTTTATCTTGTCCATCGTCTGTATGGGAATCTTTCACCGTCACAATCGGTTGACCGCTATTGTCATCAGAGCCATTGACTACACCATCGCCATTGCTATCGCCTGGGATAGAATTATCGATTTTAAAGGCAACGGTATCAGAATCTTCAGATTCACGTGCTTTATCGCCATAGCTGGCAGGCTCTCTGACCGAAGCGCTTAATTCATAAGCACCGCTTGAGAGTTTCCCTTTAGGAATAGAGAACTCAATCACACTACCTTTTGTTGTGGTTGTGCCTTGAGGGATGGTGTAGGTGTAAAGCTCTTGTCCATTGTTTTTAATTACAATAACATCACCAGCTTGTACTCCTTCAGGCAAGGTTACTTTCGCTACAACCCCATCAGAAAGCTCTTGGGCATTAATGTTGCCGTCTTTTTCTAGGCTTGGATTAACTGCTTCAGGGATTTCAAGTTTTGGTTTATCATCACCCTTAGCATCACCATTGTTATCTCTACCACCCGGTTGAGAGCGATCGATACAAAGTGTTCCATTAGCTTTTAACTCAGTATTATTCGCAGTTACCACAACATTTGTTACAACCTCTGATACACTACCATCGGCTATAGATATATCATTAATAGTAACAGTATAACCATCATCATCTGTAGCAGGTTTAAACTCAAAAGTTTTATCATTGTGTGTTACTTTTTGAGTAATTACATCAACACCATATTCTTCACCATTGATAGTGATAGAAACTTTATCGCCTTCACCAATATACGGAAGATTAATTTTAACTGAAGTAGTATTACCAACTAATTCTTCACCTAATAGAACTTGATTATTATCTTTATCATCGAGATATTCGACAGAAGGCTTACCCAATAAAGTACGTTTCACATCATAATTATCTGAGTCTTTTTCAGTTGATGAGTTTCCTGCTTTATCAATGAGTTGTGCAGTGAAAGAAACTTTGCCTTGCCCTAAGGCATCAACACCAGTAGGTGCATCAACAATCGCATAGCCCTGATCTATCTCTGCTTTAGTAAGTGGATGATCAATCGGAGAACCTTTTTTATCTTCTGTTGAAGGTGTAACGATAAGTTTATCGCCCTCTTCAAGCCCTTGAGGTAAGTAAACTCTAACAGGTACTTCACCGTTTTTATTGATCTCATTACGTGTTAATACATTATCTGCCGGGCTATTATCACTCGCCACATCAACTTTTATTGGTGCATCCGGTTTTTCTAAATCTGCTTTTGGAGCAATACTTGTGCTAATAAAACCTTGATTGCCTGCATCATCTTTAATGTAGGCTTTTACTTCTGTATTAGGTTCAACTTCAACCTCTACACCTGATATTAAGTTTTCAGTTGTAATTCTAGTTTCTTGACCGTTGACGACAACAATATCACCTTCTCGAGCATCTGGGAATTTTACGGTAGCAGTAATAGTATTTGGCTTGCCTCGTTTAACTTCCTCAATATTGTAAATGTTATCTGTACCCGTACTTTCAAATGTGATTATAGGTTTCACATTTGGCACATCTACATCTGCATTCTGCAAAGTTTGACTAGCTATCTCACCTGCTACTCCATTTGCTCCTATAATAAAAGCAGAAATCTCACTACCCGGTTTTACTTCTACCTCAATACCATTTTTGTTATCAGTAGTAATTTTAAAGACTTCCGTTTTACCATCACGCGTAATAGAAACGCTATCACCAATGTTTGCGTTTGGAATCACTTTAACAGTAATAGTACCGTCTGTTCCAACTTCTTTTGCGTTGTATAATTTATCTACTCCTGCAACTGGCACAGCATAGTCAAAATCTGGTTTAGTCTTCGGAACAACTAAAGGAGCTGTTACTTTCTCAGAATTGGATTCATTATTAGCATTATCTGTGGCTGTTACTGAAAGCTCTTCTAGTGCTGTTTTTGGTTCATCCAATGTAATATCAAATTTACCATCCTCTTCATTGGCTTTTCCTGTACCGATTACATTATCTTTCTCATCTTTTACAGTCACGGTGCTGCCCGGTTCAGCCGTACCAGTGACACGTGTCCCATCATCAGACACATCAAGATTTTTTGG
>NZ_JPXY01000035.1:0-71536 GCF_000771895.1 Gallibacterium genomosp. 2 | reverse complement strand
TTTTGTCTACTATGCCATAATAACATTATATGTTTATTCAATATAATGAATGTAATATAGAATCATCCTTTAAATCTAAAGGAAAAAGTATTTTTAAAAATGAGCTTAATGGAAATATTTTATTGAAATAAAATAATGTAATAATCGTCAGTAATATATGTTACAAGAAAGCATATTACAACAGGTGAAGCCTCGCAAGCGGTGGTTGGTGGCTTATCGCCGTATGCCAATTATGCGATAAAGAAAGCAACCACTGATAAAGATGGCAATGTTAATCTTGAAGCTAACCTGATGGCACACGCCTTATTAGGTGCAATCGAAGCCTATACCACAGGGAACAACGCTGCTGCAGAGGCAGCTGGAGCGGTTAGCGGTGAATTGGCGGTAAAAATTATCACCGAAAAACTGTATCAAACCAACCCCGAAAATTTAACTGAAAGCCAAAAACAAACGGTATCGGCATTAAGCCAGTTAGCGAGTGGATTAGCCGGTGGCTTGATTAGCGACAGCACCGCAGGAGGGATTAACGCAGCGGAAATTGGTAAGCGAGCGGTTGAGAGTAATGGATTACTCAGTGGGCAAGTTTCTGATTTATTTAGAGAGTTGGAGGCGGCGGAGAAAGATAAGCAGCCTATAGAAGAAATTTTTATAAAAGCTAAAGCGCTAAGTGATAAGCAATATAAAGAATTAACAGAAAACTGTACTGATTCTGCAATATGCCGTTACGGCACAGAAAAAGCATTAGAAGAAGCAAATCAAAAAGCCTTTGAATTGGTAGGATATTTTAATTCTAAACTAAGTAATTTATCTTATGAAGCTCAAAATAAATTTCTTGAGTTTATTATTGATGAGAATAGTAAAGAATTTAATTTTATTGAAGAAAACAGAACGATTACAGAAAAAGCGATAGTTGGTTTGGTAGAGAGTTTTATTGCCTCTCAACAAGCTCAAGGAATAAAAATATCGCCTAAGATTGCTAGTTTTGCAAAGAAAACAACATTAAACAGCCCAAAAGAATATCTATCTAAACCAAAACAAAAAGTAAACTCAGCATCAGTTGGCGATATTGTTCGTACTCCGACAAGTCATCCTGGAGATTTTAATAGAAAAAGAGATAGTAAAGGTAAGACCATATATGAAAATAAATATACTGGAGAGATTTGGTCAAGAAGTAATACAGTACATTCTGATAAATCTGGAGAATGGAAAATTGGTTTGGACGGAAAAGAGCCAACAGTATCTAAAAAATTTACTATAGGAGATACAGATGGAAAAATTATCAAAAAAGATAATAAATAAATCGATTTCATTAGAAGCAATTAATTTTTCAGGATTCGGTTCTAGTGATATGTGGTTAGGATATTTTGAGTCACAAAATGAACACAGTCCAGCAATTATTAAAGAAGCATTAAACTTAGCCTATAGTTTTTTTAAAAAGGAACTGGATAGTTTTATTATGATAAGTGCATTAAAATATTCAAAAGAATATAATTTTAGTAATGAAAGCAATTATCATCAAAGGCTTATTAAGATGGCTCAAAAATATAATTTAATACAGAAATCAACACCTAAATTCGAGAGTTATTCTTACGGAGATATTCCATTACCAGCAAGTTGTCTAACAATCTCTTTAGATAAAAAATATTTCCTATATCTAGCAAAATTAGTAATGGGATGTGATGCAATATTTGGAGATGTTTGCTTTTTTATATCTCCTAAATTAAATATTGCTATATATCCACATGAAGACATTGGGTTTGGAGTTATATCATTAGACGACAATAAAAACTTAGGAATAGATTTTTTAAATTTCTGTAGAAAAAATAAAAATTTTAGAGTGTATATTGAAAAATAAAACTAATTTATATAGAGGATAGGATGGTATATAAAAGAATAAAATAGTATAAATCCAGTAAGAAGAATCTAACCATGATAGAAGTTACTCGATATATAGATGTTTTTGATAATATAACAGATGAATTAATTGATTCATATGAAATAACATTACCTGATGAAAAAGCTATTTCTTATATCCAGCCTGATGATGATGATTGTTATGCTATTTGTGTATATGCATTAGATGAAGAGCAAGTGATTAATTTAGGAGGAGAACACTTAGTATCTTTATATAAAAATAAGGATGTTTGTTTTCATGCGAGCTGTTGTAGAAAATAAAAATAAATCAGAAAATTTAAGCCAACTTGCCAGTGGTTTAGTGGGTGGCTTGGTGGGTGATAGCACCTCAAGTGCTATTAGTGCGGCAGAGATTGGAAAGAGGGCGGTTGAGGATAATTTCCTCTCTGAAAAAGAGATTGCTATTTTAGACAAACTTGCTGAGAAGAAAGTATTAACGCCAGAAGATGTCGAACATATCACTAGCATAAAGATGAAAGATAAAGTCTCTGATGCCTTACTAACGAAATATTAGAAAGACCCAACATCATTAACCCCACAAAAATATCAACAACTGATGTATTGGGTGAATGAAGCGGCAGCTTGGCAACCTGAAACTGCCAAGAATATTTTAAAAATGGATGTTACAGGAGCTGCAATAAAATATTCAAACCCTGAATTAGATAAGAAATACCAAGCTGCACATAGGATTTACAGCTCATTAGATTATCAATTTGGTAAATCCACTTTAGAGGGATTGGCGGTGCTTGGGAATAGTGGTAACGCAATAATTAAAGGGGTTACTACTGTTGAAACGCTTGCTAGAGGGATCAGTGATAAAGCCTTTATCACTGCTCTGCAAGCTGAAAAGGCAATGGGTAAAATTTCGCCTGCATTACAATGGCTAGAGTTACTGTAATTGCTAAGCGATCTGTGTAATAGTTTTACCTAATGCGTAAAAAAGCCGTTATCTTTTTATGTTCACCAAGTGTAATATGTTTGTAGGTGTTCATAAGTTCTTATCAGTGATTTTGTTGTGGTAAACAAATTATAGTTGATTTACTTATGAACACTTTTTTATTTGTTGCAGTTAGATTGTAAATTTAAGGTCATAAAAAATCTGCACCTCTGTACGTTGGTGAATCCAACTTTAAAGTGCAGATGATTTTTTCATTAAGGAAATTTATTTTCCCCAAACTTCTTCGCTGATTTCACGAATAAATTCAAGTTTTTTCCATTGTTGTTCTTCAGTCAACACATTTCCTTCTTCGGTTGAAGCAAAACCACATTGTGGACTTAAACAAAGCTGATTGATGTCAACATATTGCGCTGCTTCTCTAATACGGGCAATAATTTCATCTTTATCTTCAAGCTCACCGTTTTTTGAGGTGACTAAGCCTAATACAACCTGTTGATCTTTGATAAAGCGTAACGGTTTAAAATCTCCGGCACGTTCACTGTCATATTCAAGAAAGAAGCCATCCACTTTACAATGCCCGAATAATATTTCTGCAATAGGTTCATAACCGCCGGAAGAGAACCAAGTTGAGCGGAAATTACCACGACAGATATGCATTGTAATAGTCATATCTTCTGGCTTGTCTTTAATAGTTTCATTAATTAGACTAACATAATCTTTCGCAAGTTGATCAATATTAATGCCACGAGCAGCATATGCGGCACGTTTTTCCTCTGAGCAAAGCTCACCCCAACTGGTATCATCTAATTGCAAATTTCGGCATCCTAATTCATAGAGTTTTGTAATTGCATCACGGTAGGCCTGAGCAATATCCTCAAATAATTGTTGTGGATGTTGTTTATACAGTTCTATCGGTTGATATTCTGTTTCACGTGCAATACAGATAACGTGTAACATTGTTGGAGAAGGAATAGTGAATTTTACTGGATAATCACCTGCAATTTTTTGCAATGAACGGTAGTGTTCAATAAATGGATGGTTATCACTAAAACCAACTTTATCAATGATTTTTAATGTTCTAGGGCGTACATTGTGATGTTTGAATTGAACGGAGAATTTTTTCGCATCGACTTCTTCTACACCATCCAGTGCTGCAAGAAAATCCATATGCCAGAATGTTCGGCGAAATTCACCATCGGTTACCGCATGTAAACCAACCTGTTTTTGATGTTCTACTAATTTTGTAATTTCTTGATCTTCAATATCTTTTAAATCAGCACAACTAATATCACCACATTGACATTGATGACGTGCTTGTTTTAATACTTCTGGGCGTAGGAATGAGCCGACAATATCAAAACGGAAAGGGGCTTTTGTGCGTTGTGTTGCATTTGGGAATAATTTACTCATTTTAAAACCTCATATTATATATTAAAATAGACGTTTAGATGTCTAAACAAAAAATACTGTACTGTACTTTATACAAGTTATCAAGAGGATAACGAAAAATAGTGATAGAAAAGGCGATTTATCATCGCCTTTAGTTTAATTTATGCCAAAATATCGTTTTTGATATAGAAACTATTCTTCAGAAATAGCCTCGTTTTCATCGTCATCACAAATACGTTCAATGCTGACTACTTGTTCAGTATCTGACGTACGAATTAAACGGACACCCTGGGTATTACGCCCAACAAGACTGATTTCAGCAACACGAGTGCGTACCAGTGTACCGGCATCTGTAATCAGCATAATTTGGTCATTTTCTTCCACTTGGGTGGCAGCAACTACTTTACCGTTACGTTCGCTGACTTTGATTGAAATAACACCTTTGGTATTACGAGATTTGGTTGGATATTCCGCAAGTGCGGTTCGTTTACCATAACCATTCTGTGTTGCAGTAAGAATTGCTCCGTTAGTTTTAGGAATCACTAATGAAACTACTTTATCAATGCTTAAATCTAGAATTTGCTCAGTTTCATCGGTAGCGTTTTCTTCATTGCTATTTTCTTCATCGGAAATGTCATTGGTTAAAGCAAGTTTGATTCCCCTTACACCAGCAGCGGTTCTACCCATTGCACGTACTGCGTTTTCATCAAAACGCACAACACGACCTTGTGCAGAGAATAGCATAATTTCGTTATTGCCTTCTGTAATATCAGCTCCGATAAGTTCATCATCATCTCGTAAATTTACTGCGATAATACCACTGGTACGTGGGCGACTAAATTCGGTCAAGGTTGTTTTCTTCACTAAACCACCAGCAGTTGCCATTACGATAAATTTATCTTCAGCATATTCTTTGACAGGAAGGATTGCAGTAATACGCTCATTTTCTTGTAAAGGTAATAAATTGACAATAGGGCGACCTCTTGCACCACGGCTAGCTTGTGGTAATTGATATACTTTCAGCCAATATAAACGACCACGGCTAGAAAAACAGAGGATAGTATCGTGAGTATTCGCCACTAAAAGCTTTTCAATGAAATCTTCATCTTTCATCTTCGTTGCGGATTTACCTTTACCACCACGCCGTTGAGCCTCATAATCGGAAAGTGGTTGATATTTAACGTAACCTTCGTGTGACAATGTCACAACAACATCTTCAGGATTGATTAAATCTTCAAGATTGATATCTCCACTACTTGCAGTGATTTCAGTACGACGAGGATCGTTATATTGATTTTTAATTTTTTCTAGCTCTTCACGAATTACTTCCATTAAACGTACCGGACTATGTAAAATATGTAAAAGCTCTGCTATCACATCTAGCAGTGACTTATATTCATCTAGAATTTTTTCGTGTTCTAATCCGGTAAGTTTTTGCAGACGTAAATCTAATATAGCTTGTGCCTGAGCTTCACTTAAATGATAAACACCGCCACGAATACCTAAATTTTCATCTAAATCTTCTGGGCGTGCTGCATCTACGCCTGTTGCTGCCAGCATAGCCTCAACATTACCCAAATTCCATGGTTGAGATAATAATTTCTCTTTAGCTACTGCTGGTGTTGGCGCATTGCGAATTAATTCGATAATTGGATCGATATTGGCAAGAGCAATAGCTAAACCTTCTAAAATATGTGCCCGTTCGCGCGCTTTGCGCAGTTCATATACAGTACGGCGAGTAACAACTTCACGACGGTGTAATACGAACGCTTCAATTAACTCTTTAAGATTGAGTAGTTTAGGTTGCCCGTGGTCGAGAGCAACGATATTAATGCCGAAGGTAACTTGTAATTGTGTGAGGGCATAAAGATTATTTAAGACAATTTCACCTACCGCATCACGTTTGATTTCAATCACGATACGCATACCGTCTTTATCGGATTCATCACGTAAACCGCTAATACCTTCAATTTTTTTCTCTTTAACCAATTCAGCGATTTTCTCGATTAAGCGTGCTTTGTTTACTTGGTAAGGAATTTCGTGAACGATAATGCTTTCACGACCTTTGTCATCAGTTTCAATATCGGCTTTTGCACGGATATAAATTTTACCGCGTCCAGTTTTGTAAGCCTCTTCAATGCCTCTTTTGCCATTAATGATAGCCGCAGTAGGGAAATCAGGACCCGGAATATAGCTCATTAATTCATCAATAGTAATCTGTTCATTATCAATATAGGCTAAACAACCATCAATTACTTCTCCTAAATTATGTGGAGGAATATTGGTTGCCATACCGACAGCGATACCACTAGAACCATTAACAAGCAGTGCAGGCACTTTAGTGGGTAATACTTCAGGGATCATTTCCGAACCATCATAGTTCGGTTGATAATCAACAGTTTCCTTATCTAAATCAGCTAACAATTCGTGTGCAATTTGGGTCATACGCGCTTCGGTATAACGCATTGCTGCAGGGGAGTCTCCATCAATAGAACCGAAATTACCCTGACCATCAACTAATGGATAGCGTAAAGAGAAAGGTTGAGCCATACGCACTAAAGTATCGTAAACGGCAGAATCTCCGTGAGGGTGGTATTTACCGATAACATCACCAACAATACGTGCAGATTTACGATATGGTTTATTATAATCATTGCCGCCGACAGCCATTGCGAACAGTACGCGACGGTGTACCGGCTTTAACCCATCTCTTACATCAGGTAATGCACGACCAACAATTACGGACATTGCATAATCCAAGTAAGACGATTTCATTTCTTCTTCGATATTAACGGGAATAATATCTTTTGCTAAATCGCTCATTTAGACATTTCCTATATTTGAATTTTGTCAAAAAACAGTTTCGGATTATAGCACAAAAAGCACTGTAACCATAGGGTAAAGCTGAATTTAATCTAAGGCATAACTATGGTATTGGTAACCGTTTCCTGTTGGTAAAAATTCAAAAATATGACTAATACAATCAGGCTGATCCTCTGAATGGTGAGAAACGAAAAAGAGTTGCGTATCGCTGTTTACAATCAGTTGATTGATAAAAGTTAAGACCAAATGACGATTTAATGCATCCAAGCCGATTAATGGTTCATCTAAGATTAAAATCGGAGGATGTTTAACCAAAGCTCTGGCTATTAATAATAGTCGTTGTTGTCCCCAAGAAAGAGAGCGAAACGGTGTGTTGGTAAATTTTTCCATATTAATGCGTTGTAACCACTGCAAAGCGTTCAAACGGGTATTTTCATCAACCTGCTGATAAACACCGATAGAGTCAAAATACCCGGAAATAATCACGTTTAATGCTGAGCAGTTAACCCGATAATCAAGATGGAAATGATTGCTAAGAAAACCGATATTTTGTTTAATTTGCCAAACAGTTTCGCCACTACCACGTTGCTTGCCAAATAATTTTACTTTGTTGTTAAATGCCTGAGGATGATCGCCGTTAATTATTGACAACAAGGTTGATTTACCACAACCATTCGGGCCTTTTATCCACCAATGTTGTTTCGGTTTTACCTGCCAGTTCAGTTTATTTAGAATAATTTTATCTCCATATTTAACAGTAACATCTTCTAAGTCAAAAATAGTTTATAAATCTTGTGACAATGTCACAGGAGGAAAAGCAGGAAGAGGCACAGGAACGTGTAGCGAAGTTTCTGCATAGCAGAGTTGTTGGAAAACATCACTGTCTAGAATTTTATCTGCTTGATCTTGCATTAATAAATGGCATTGATGTAGCAATGAAATAGTGTCTGACCAAATTGGCACATCGTTCAAACGATTAATCACTAAGATAATAGTAATATTTTGTTTTAACTGTTGTAATAATTGTAGCCATTGTTGTTGAGAGTTTGTATCCAATCCTTCAAACGGTTCGTCTAAAATCAATAAATCCGGCTGTTCAATTAAAGCTTTTGCCAATAACACTTTTCTTGCCTCTCCAGTAGAAAGCAATTTAAAAGCACGATCTAATAAAGGTTTTATACCAATTAAAGTGGCTGTTTCTACAATTTTTTGATCACTATACTGTTTGTCCATACAAATGATTTGTTTTGCTGTTTTACCATGATCATCTGGGCTGACACTATCATTATTTAAATCTCGAAAAATCTGCTCTAATAAGAGTTGCTGCTGAGCTAAGGAAACTAAACTGATTTTTTCAAATGTATTTTTGTAATGTCCTTCATAAGGGAGGTGATGTTGACTGATAAATTTGCTTAACGTGCTTTTACCGCTGCCGTTATGTCCGACAATAACATCAAATGTTTTCTCTTTTATTTGAAAATTATCTATGTGAAACCAGAGTTCCGATGTTATTTTTATTTTTGCTTGTTGAAATGTAATTTGCATATTGATGTCACTCTAACTTATTGATAAGCCTGTTTAGTTTATTCAATTTGATATTATTGGCAAATAAATGTGCAAAAAACAGTTGAATGCTGTATTAATATACAGTAAATTATACTGTATAAATAAACAGTATTTATGATCGTGGAGGTCATTATGCAACCGCAAACTAAAACAGCTGCCAGTGTAGAACAAAAATATTCTTATCTTCCTTTGCCGTTATATGATGATAAGCCGCAATTACCTTATTTCAATAAACAAAGCGATATTCACTATAAAATGGATCTGAATCGTTATTGCATCCGCAAGCCGCAACAAACCTTTTTTCTTCGTGTGACTAATGAAAATTTGTTGGCATGGGGGATTGATGTAGGTGATATCCTGATCATTGAGCAAAGAGAACAAATCAATGAAGGTGATTTAGTTGTAGTTGAGCAAAATGACGGATTGCAGTTATATGAATATTTTGCAATGAAAGATCAACAATATGTATTTTTTTCTTTAGACTCAAATCATAGTAATTTAACCATTAAGCAATTAACGCAACTTAACATTCAAGGCGTTGTTGCAAGTACAATTCATCAGTTAAAAAATCGCAAAGTGGCATAGGCAATACACTATAGAAAGTGATGTAGAAAAGGGAGAGGTATAAAACTTGCAAGTATGACTACTGTCTGATTAGGAAAGGTTTTAAAAATAGCTAGATAAGATCTTGGAGATAAAAATTAAGGAAAATATCAAATGCTATATCAGGTTTGATATTTTCCTCAAATTTAAAACTCTAATTCAAACAAAGAAGAGAAAATGATTAAATTACCTCTTTAAATGCAATCTGTGTCTGTTCAAGGAAGTCATTTTCTTCATCCGCTAACAGTAGTGGTGCGATTGGCAAATCAGGCTTATCAAAGGCAATATCGCCTTCAATATTTTCTAGCGGTACGCCTTGTTGGATTGATTTAAAATTAAACAATTTAGCATCACACAGATGGGAAGGAACAATATTTTGTAATGCACTAAACATTGTTTCGATTCTACCTGGGTATTGGCGATCCCATTGCTGTAGCATTTCTTTAATAACTTGACGCTGTAAATTCGGTTGTGAACCACATAAATTACAAGGAATAATCGGGAATTTTTTTGCTTCCGCATAACGTGCAATATCTTTTTCTCGACAGTAGGCTAATGGGCGGATAACAATCTGTTTGCCATCATCACTAATCAGCTTAGGTGGCATACTTTTCATCTTACCGCCATAAAACATATTTAAGAATAAGGTTTCCAACATATCATCACGATGATGTCCCAATGCAATTTTAGTAGCTCTCAACTCTGTAGCTGTGCGGTATAGAATACCACGACGTAAACGAGAACAGAGCGAACAAGTGGTTTTTCCTTCTGGAATTTTCTCTTTAACGATACCGTAAGTATTTTCTTCGACAATTTTGTATTCCACACCTAACTGTTGTAAATAAGTTGGTAACACATCTTCAGGGAAGCCGGGTTGTTTCTGATCTAAATTAACCGCAACAATTTCAAAATTTACCGGCGCATTCAATTTTAAATTCAATAAAATATCGAGCAGGGTATAGCTGTCTTTCCCTCCGGAAAGGCATACCATTACGAGATCGCCCTCTTCAATCATATTAAAATCAGCAATGGCTTTACCCACTTCACGGCGTAAGCGTTTATGTAGTTTATTTAAGTTATAAATCTGTTTTTTTTCTATAGACATTGTTGTTATTTACTAGATAGTCAAAAATTGGCTTGATATGGTACGGAGTTATGTTTTTTTTGCAACAGATTTATCTGTTTAGATGGAAAAACTCTCTTTTTAGGTAGGCTAATTTTAAAACTAAAGTATAAAAGAGACTTGTTGTTATCTGTATATTGCAAAGGAAATTATTCTCGTTAGTTAGCGATGTTTTTAAACTTAGATTGTGATGAAAACTCAATTAATGTTTTGATGTTATAATTTTGTTCAAAATATATGACTTTTTATTTATATAAAGTTTTGGTTTATTCTTTCATTTGTTATTTATTGAATTGTAACCGATAAGTCATTTATAGTAATGTAGATTTTATCAGCGATAATGAGGGAGAGAAATATGATTGCATTAATTACAGGAGCAAGTGCTGGATTCGGTGCAGCCATTGCGCGTAAACTGGCACAAGAAGGACATAAAGTGATTGTAACGGCTCGCCGTAAAGAGCGGCTGCTCGCATTACAACAGGAGATTGGTGAGAATTGCCTACCGTTAGCGTTTGATATTACAGACGAGAAAGCGACACTACAGGCAATAGCAGAATTGCCGGAAGCGTGGAAAGCGATCGATATTTTGGTCAATAATGCTGGTTTGGCGTTAGGTATCGGTGCAGCACAAGATTCTTCTTTAGAAGATTGGAAGCAGATGATTGCGACTAATATCACCGGGTTGGTAACGGTAACACACGCTGTTTTACCGGGTATGGTGGAACGTAATCGTGGCTTAATTGTTAATTTAGGTTCAATCGCCGGTACTTATCCATATCCGGGCGGCAATGTTTATGGTGGAACTAAAGCGTTCGTGAAACAGTTCAGCTTGAATTTACGTGCAGATTTGGTTGGAACCGCAATTCGTGTATCCAATATTGAACCTGGTCTTTGTGGTGGTACTGAATTTTCAAATGTTCGTTTCCACGGCGATGATGCCAAAGCAGCGGCACTTTATGCAAATGTGGATTACATTACATCAGAAGATATTGCCAATACTGTTGCTTGGATTGCACAATGTCCGCCACATATGAATATTAACCGTATTGAAATTATGCCGGTTGCACAAGCACCTGCAGGGTTAGTAATTAAGAAAAAACAATAATTCATCGTTTATTATCCCCACTGCGGTGGGGATTTTTCTTCGTTACTGGAATGAAATAACCTTTAGAGAAATCAGCTTTTTTTGCTAGAATAACGCACATTTAGTTATTTTGATCAAAATAAATCTCAGTTGTTTAGGTAACCAATAATGAGTGATTCAACTCAAACCATTCCTGAATTAGTGTCGTGGGTCAAGGAGCGAGAATTTAACCTTAGCTTAAGTACCGATCGATTAGCGTTTCTTTTAGCGATCACTATTTTTAATAATGAGCATTTCGCCGGTGAAATGGAAGAGGGCGATTTAGTCGATCTGTTTCGTCACGTTTCCAAAGCATTAGGGCAATCGGAAGATACGCTTGTACAACGTGCAAATAATGCTATCAATGATTTAGTCAAACAGCGTCTATTAAATCGCTTTAGCAGCGAATTTACGGAAGGCTTGGCAATTTATCGCTTAACTCCATTGGGCGTGGGCATTTCCGATTATTATATTCGTCAACGGGAGTTCTCGGCGTTGCGTCTATCTGTACAGCTTTCGATTGTTGCCGATGAAATTCAACGTGCTGCCGAAGCGGCAGAAAATGACGGTGATGAATATTATTGGCGGCGTGAAGTGTTTGCTCCGTTGAAATATTCGGTGGCGGAGATTTTTGACAGCATTGATCTTTCGCAACGTATTATGGATGAGAGCCAACATCAAACCAAAGAAGAAATTGCGGAATTATTAAGCAAGGATTGGCAAGCGGCAATTTCCAGTTGTGAGCGGTTATTGGATGAAACATCTGGTAATTTACGTGAATTACAGGACACATTAAACGCTGCCGGTGATAAATTGCAGGCAGGTTTATTACGTATTCAGGATTGTATTGTCGGACGTGCCGAATTGGATTTTGTAGAACAGCTTATTATTAGCTTACAACTTAAGTTAGACCGCATTATCAGCTGGGGACAGCAGGCAATCGACTTATGGATCAGCTATGACCGTTATGTGCATAAATTTATTCGTACAGCCATTGACTTGGATAAAAACCGTGTGTTTGCACAACGTTTACGCCGTTCAATTGCTGATTATTTTGATACACCGTTTTATTTGTGGCACGTGCAAGCAGAGCGTCTGATTGATCTGCGCGATGAAGAGTTAGCATTGCGTGAAGAAGAAGCACTAGGTGAGTTGCCGGCAGAATTGGAATATGAATCTCTACAGACGGTACACGAACAGATTAGCGAAGCAATGCAATCATTGTTAATCCGTTATTATGAAACGAAACAGCAGATTGAATTGGGTGAGTTGTTACGTCAACAGCTTGAGCGTTATCCGCAATCACAACATTTTGATGTTGCCAGAATTATTGTTGATCAGGCAGTCAAATTAGGGATTGCGAGTCAAGATTTCAGTGGTAATGTACCACAATGGCAACCGATTAATGATTTTGGTGCAGAAGTTCAAGCACATCCAATTGATGAATATAATAATCAACCGAAAAAATAGATTTTTATAAGCGAACAAAATATGAGTGAAACTACCTCTTACGAACCTATCCCGGCAAAGTTGGCAATCGCCATTGCAAATCCGTTATTTCCTGTTGTTGACAGCCAATTACGTTCCGGACGACATATCAGTATTGATCAACTCGATCCACACGCCTTTTTAATGGATTTTCAAACGGAATTGGAATTGTTCTATCGTCGTTATAATGTTGAGTTGATTCGTGCGGCGGAAGGCTTTTTCTATTTGCGACCAAAAGCGACTACATTAATTGCACGCAGTGTATTGTCAGAATTGGAAATGTTGGTCGGTAAAGTGTTGTGTTATCTCTATTTAAGTCCGGAACGTTTGGCACAGCAAGGCGTTTTTACTATTCAGGAAGTGTACGATGAACTGCTTAATCTTGCGGACGAAAATAAATTGTTGAAAGCCGTTAATCAACGTTCCAGCGGTTCAGATTTGGATAAACAAAAATTGGCGGAAAAAGTGCGTGCTGCTATAAGTCGTTTACGTCGTTTAGGAATGTTGCAAACTGTAGGTGAACAAAACAGCGGTAAATTTATTATTTCAGAGTCGGTTTTCCGTTTCGGTGCAGAGGTTCGTAGTGGTGAAGATATTCAGGCAGCTCAATTACGTTTAATTCGTGAAGGAGAAATAGCAACACCGGATTCATTACAAATTGAAGCGGAACAAGACGGTATTGATGAAGATTTAGATGAAAATAGTGAAGAAGGGGAGGCATAATGGCGGATTTACAAATGGAAACATTAGAGCCACAAATTGCACCAATAACCAAAAACAGTGACGCAGAACGTGGTAAATTTCGGTCTTTGACCTTAATCAACTGGAATGGTTTTTTTGCGCGTACTTTTGATCTTGATGATTTGGTAACAACCCTGTCCGGTGGTAACGGAGCTGGAAAATCAACTACAATGGCAGGGTTTGTAACTGCATTGATCCCCGATTTAACATTGTTACACTTTAGAAATACCACTGAAGCCGGAGCATCTGGAGGCTCTCGAGATAAAGGTTTATATGGAAAACTACGCCCAGGTGTTTGTTATGCGATCCTTGATACTATTAATTCTCATCGTCAACGTGTATTAGTGGGAGTACGTCTGCAACAAATTGCAGGAAGGGATCGTAAAGTAGACATTAAAGCGTTCTCTGTCCAAGGTTTGTCTTTATCAATTTCACCGACAGAAGTTTTCACTGATAAAATTTCAGAAACACAAGCGAAAGTTATCGGATTGAATGAAGTTAAAGAGAAAGTGGAACAATTTGGGGCAAGTTTTAAGCAGTATCATTCTGTTGCCGATTATCACAGTTTTATGTTTGATATGGGGATTATTCCGAAACGGTTACGCTCTTCCTCTGATCGTAGTAAATTTTATAAATTAATTGAGGCTTCGCTTTATGGGGGGATCTCTTCAGCGATAACAAGGTCTTTGCGCGATTACTTATTGCCAGAAAATGTTGGTGTGAAAAAAGCTTTCCAAGATATGGAAGTAGCGTTGCGTGAAAATCGTATGACACTGGAAGCGATTAAAGTCACACAAGCGGATCGAGATTTATTCAAACATTTAATTACGCAATCCACTGACTATGTGGCGGCAGACTATATGCGTCACGCTAATGAGCGTAGACATAATATCGAAGCGATTTTGTCACAACGTCACGAATTGTTTAACACTAAACAGCAACTCAATTTAGCACAGCATAATATCGTTGATTTCAGTCGGGAAGTCAGTCAACTGAAAGAGGCAGAAAAAGCATTAGAAATTGATTATCAAAGTGCTAATGATCATTACAATTTGGTCGTAAATGCACAGCGTCACCAAGAAAAAATTGAACGTTATCAACAAGATGTTGAATCATTAACAGAAAATATTGAAGAGCAACAAGGTATTGTTGAAGAGGCACAAATCAATCTTGAAACACAACGAGAACAGGTTGAAGCAATAGAGGAAGAAATTGAATCCATCCGTGATCAATTAGCCGATTATCAACAAGCATTAAACGCACAGCAAACCCGCAGTGTGCAGTATCAACAAGCACTTCAAACTTTGGAAAAAGCTAAGAATATTACCGGCATTACCGCTTTAACAGCGGAGAGTGCGGAACAGTATCAAGCGGAGTTTGAAGAACAGGCAGAAGTGTTGACTGAACGTGTGTTGGAGTTAGAACAGAAATTATCGGTGGCGGATATCGCAAAAAGCCAATTTGATAAAGCGTATCAGTTGGTTTGCAAGATTCACGATGAAAATATTGCTCGTGATCAGGCTTATGAGGCAGCTAAACAGATCTTACGCGATTACCCTGCACAAAAATTGCAGTTACAACAAGCAAATACATTAAAGTCTAAATTAACTGAATTACAACAAAAGGCTGAACAGCAACGCCGAGTACAGCAACAATTAGCAGTGTTTAACCAACAATCTGGGCAAGCCTTGAATAGTTCGGAAATGTTGGAGAATTATGCGTTGCAGCAAGAAGAGATTGGGGCAGAGTTGGAAGAGCAATTAAACACTTTGATTGAACAGCGTTCAGGCTTGCGTCAGCAACGGGATCACTATCAAGCGTTATATCAACAATATGCCCAAAAAGCACCATTATGGCTAACTGCACAAGCAGCATTGGAACGTATTCAGGAACAGGTAAGTCAGCAGTTCCAAAGTGCACAAAGTGTAATGGATTTTATGCAGGTTCAGCTTAATAAAGAACGTGAGTTGGTGATTTTACGTGATCAATTACAACAGAAAAAAGAGAACCTAGAGCAACAAATTTTGCGTTTAACGCAGCCGGATGGTTCGGAAGATCCACGTTTAAATCAGTTGGCTGAAAAATTTAGTGGCGTGTTGCTTTCTGAATTATATGATGATGTTGATATTAGCGATGCGCCTTATTTTTCTGCATTATATGGACCGGCGCGCCACGCGATCGTGGTGCGGGATTTAGAAGCGGTAAAACCGTTGTTGCAGGATCTACAAGATTGTCCGGATGATCTCTACTTAATTGAAGGCGATCCGAATGCGTTTGATGACAGTGTTTTATCAGCACAAGAATTAAATGCCGGTGTCGTGGTTCAGGTGTCGGAACGTGAATTGCGTTATTCCACTTTCCCTGAAATTCCATTATTTGGTCGTGCGGCAAGAGAAAAACATTTAGAAACTTTGCGTGAACAGCGTGATGAAATTGCGGAGCAGTTTGCTCAAGTGTCGTTTGATGTACAAAAATGTCAGCGTCTGCATCAACAATTAAGTCAATTTGTCGGCAGCCATCTTGCTTTAGCTTTTGAAGTTGATCCGGAAGAGTTGATGAAAGAGGCTCAGCAACATAGAACTGATATTGAACGTGAATTATCCACATTCACTGATCGAGAGCAGCAATTACGTCATCAAATTGCCGATATTCGTCAGCAATTACAACAATTAAATAAATTATTGCCACATTTGTCGTTATTGGATGAAGATGATCTGTTAGAACAGATTGAGGTTTATCAGGAACAGTTGGAGCTTGCAGAAGAGAGTGCGATGTTTGTGCGTCAAAAAGGGAACTGGATTGAGCAACTTGAGCCGATTGCAACCGCGTTACAAAGTGATCCTGAACAACACCAAACTTTACAACAGGATTATCAACGTGCAGTCGAATTACAGAAACTGATACAGCAAAAACTGTTTGCCGTAACCGATGTTGTCAGTCGTTTGCCACACTTTGCTTATCAAGAAAGTGTCGAAATTGAAACCTCAACTTTAAGCACTGCATTACGCGAGCGTTTAGAACAGATGCAGCAACAGCGTGAACAGGCGCGTGAAGCGTTACAACAGGCACAACATCAATTCTCTCAATATCAACAAGTTTTAACCGGCTTAACCACTTCCCGCGATGTAAAACAACAAACATTGCAGGAATTGTTGGATGAAGTGGCGCAACTTGGCGTGAGAGTGGATGCGGATGCTGAAAATCGAGCTAAAACGCGTCGTGATGAGCTTTATCAGCAACTATCAGTAAACCGCCAACGTTATAACTACTTAGAAAAACAATTAGCCGTGCTGGAAAGCGAAAGTGACAGTTTAAACAAAGCGTTGCGTAAATTGGAACGTGATTATAAGACACAGCGTGAGATGGTGGTTATGGCAAAAATCAGTTGGTGTGCCGTACAACGTCTTTCTCGCCATAGTGATGTCGAAAAACGCTTACATCGTCGTGAATTGGCTTATCTTTCTGCCGAAGAGTTACGTTCTATGTCGGATAAAGCATTAGGCGCGTTGCGTAATGCAGTGACGGATAATGAGTATTTGCGTGATGCGTTGCGTTTATCGGAAGATTCAGCGAAACCAGAAAATAAAGTGAAATTCTTTATTGCGGTTTATCAACATTTACGTGAACGTATTCGTCAGGATATTTTGAAAACCGATGATCCGATTGATGCAATTGAACAAATGGAAGTGGAACTTTCTCGTTTAACTGAAGAGTTGACAAGTCGCGAACAGAAATTAGCAATCAGTGCGGATAGCGTGGCAAATATTATGCGTAAAACCATTCAACGTGAACAGAATCGTATCCGATTGCTGAACCAAGGCTTACAAAATATTGCTTTCGGGCAAGTGAAAAGTGTCCGTTTGGTGGTGAATATCCGCGATACACACGCGATGTTGTTAGATGCGTTATCAGGTCAAAAAGCGGAATATGAAGATCTGTTTAATAATAATAAGATCACTTTCTCCGAAGCACTGGCAAAATTATATCAACGTTTAAATCCGCATATTGATATGGGGCAACGTAGTCCGCAGACTATCGGTGAAGAGTTGTTGGATTATCGCCATTATCTTGATTTGGAAGTGGAAGTATTTCGTGGTGCGGACGGTTGGTTGCGTGCGGAAAGTGGCGCGTTATCAACCGGTGAAGCAATTGGTACCGGGATGTCGATCTTATTGATGGTTGTACAAAGTTGGGAAGAGGAGTCTCGCCGTTTACGCGGTAAAGATATTATTCCTTGCCGTCTATTGTTCCTTGATGAAGCAGCGCGTTTGGATGCAAAATCCATTTCTACCCTGTTTGAGTTGTGCGATCGTTTAGATATGCAGTTGTTAATCGCTGCACCGGAAAATATCAGCCCGGAAAAAGGAACAACCTACAAACTGGTGCGTAAAATTGCGCACAATCAAGAGTTTGTTCACGTGGTTGGTCTGAAAGGTTTCGGTGTTTGATCTTTTTAGTATTAAGCGTAAAAATCCGGCAAATTGCCGGATTTTTTCTATAATAGCGCGATAAGGGAAATAAGGGGATTATGCTTCAGGAACAAACTTTTGCAAATTCGGTTTAAAATAATTTTTCCCTTTTTTGATTTTCCCGTTTTCGTCAAAAATGGCTTTACCGTTTTCAAATTTTGACCAGTTTGAAGCATTTACTTCAGCAAAAGCGGCATTAAAATCAAATCCTGCCATATAAGCAACACCGGTTGCAGTTACAACCTGATCAGCCAATGAATCCAGTACTTCTACTTTTTGTTGATGCGTTAATTGCTGTAATCTTTCAGTTTGTTGATTTTGCTTATAGCTATCGGCGATTATTTCAAGACGGTGTGCCATTTCTGTATGGCCTAACGCATCCAACATTTCAGCTACTTCCTCAAAATGACAACCGATTTGTGTGGATAAATCTCGTTGATTTGGTTGAGGTTTTGCTTCTTTAAACCAGTCCAGTGTGCGTTTAAGCTCATTTTGATGACTCATATTTTCTCCTTTCATTTATCAGGAATAATAGAATGTATATTATAAAGCGATAAAAGTTATCTGTTTTATGCTGTTGCTGCAACTAATTTTTATCTAATTTGGCAGCTCTAAACTGTGGGTGTTGAGGAAATCTGCCTCGTTTTTAAAAGGAGAATATTATGATGCAGAATTTATTCGCAGCATTACAAAATGCAGTCTTGAGCGTGATTGATATCACAATTATTGTGTTATTTTTTATTGTCAGCCTATTGGGAATTGCTGTGTCTTCAGCAATATGGTTTTTATCCAAATCTTTTATAAAAGCTTCTGAAAAAGAGGTAATTGATATCAAAGCGGAAAAAGTTTGGTTTGAAGGGAGGTAAAAATATACCTTACTGATAATGAGATAGGACTATAAATTGTCAGATATAATGAGAAATACTTACAGTAAAAAGTGTTGGAATTTGCCAACACTTTTTAGTTTAAATGCCTATTTCCTTTTAATCTGAGTATAGCGTTTTATGGAAAGTATTTATTCATCATCAGTAATTAAATTTTTAGATGGCTTAATCGCCAATAAATTGCAGTTTAACTGACTAATAACGTGTTCGGCTGTATTACCTAATAATACAGCAGAGAGTCCTGTACGGCCAATAGTTCCTAATACAACTAATTCAGCTCCAATATCTTGTGCAACTTTAGGAATAACCTCTTCCGGTAAGCCTTCATAAACGTGGGTATGATCTTCAGCAATACCAAAATGTTGGCGTAAAGCTTTCATATTGATTAAGTGCTGACCGCGAATGCTGTTACCATAATCTGGTACACTGAATTCCGGCAAGTCTAGGGTAATACCGACTGGAGCACTTGGATAGGCGCTGACAAGATGAATATTCCCACGATCTAAACTTTGCGCTAAACTCATACTCAAACCCACTAATTGTTTATTAAAATCATCGTGGTAAGGTTCGTCGTCAGAAACATTTACTGCAACTAAAATGCGCCGCTGATGTTGCCAGTCACCGTCTTTAACCATCAAAATCGGACAAGAGGATTTACGTAATAATTGCCAATCAGTAGGTGTAAAAATTAATGAAGAGAGATCATCTTCTTGGTGAGTAAATTTAACTACTAAATCGTGATGATGTTTCACAATCTCTTTTTCAATTGCATCGGCTTCATTGCTTTCCCAAACTACTTCAATTTTTAGCTGGATGTTAGATAAATCATATTGAGCCAAAATACCCTGTAACCACTCTTTTTTCTCTGCAATAACGGCAGCGATCATTTCTTCACGTTCGCTGGAGGAGAGTGTAACACTAACGGCATAGGATAAATTATAAATGGCAAGAAACGCAGTGAGATTAACAGGTTGAGAACTGTTTTGTTGTTTGATCAAATGTAAAGCACGTTCAAGAGCAGCTTGCTTTTCATTTTCTGGATCAATGACCACAAGGATATTATTGAAGTACATAAAACCTCCTTATTATGTAGTTTGTTTTATTATAAGGAGGTCATTATCGAAAGCAAGCTATTACTTGGGATTAAATCATTAAATTGCTAATCTCAATTTAACTTTGGTAGAACCGGCTAACTCAACCAATGCCGGCATATCATTGATGGTAATGTATTTACCTTGCACTGCCAACATACCACTTTTTTGGAAGCGACCGAGTAAACGACTGATGGTCTCAACAGTTAAACCGAGATAATTGCCGATATCACCGCGAGTCATTGTCAAACGGAATTCTCTTGCGGAGAAACCACGAGCAGAGTAGCGTTTGGAAAGATTATAAATAAAGGCTGCCAATTTCTCTTCAGCATTCATTTTTGAGAGCAATAAAATCATTTCTTGATCGCTTAAAATTTCATTACTCATTAGACGAATAATTTGTTGGCGTAATTTCGGCATTTTACCTGCCAAATCATCTAATACATCAAAAGGAATTTCGCACACCATTGAGGTTTCGAGGGCTTGAGCAAAACTAGGGTGATGCATACTGTGAATAGCATCAAAGCCGACCAAATCACCGGGCAAGTGGAATGATGTAATTTGTTCTTCACCGTTTTCACTGATGGTATAAGTTTTAATGGTGCCTGAACGGATAGCGTACAGCGATTTTAATTCGTCACCTGCTTTGAAGAGAATTTGAGATTTTTGGATAGGTTTTTTACGTTCAATGATGTTATCTAATTGATCCAGTTCGTGTTCGTTAAGCGTAAACGGAATGCACAACTGGCTAATACTGCAATCCTGACAGTGGATGGCGCAACCACCGGATTGAATTCTGCGTCCAACGCGATTATCGATTAATCCTTTCATCTACGGATACCTCATAACTGACAACGATAGTGAAATCTATGATTTTGCTATCTGAAAAAATTTTGATCTAACGCAATAAATGGTATCATAAAACAAAATTATTAAGAAGTGTAAAATACATCTTTTGAGGTAAATATTTTATGGCGGCAGAAAAGTTGACAAAAAAGAGATTAATCCAAATTTTAGTGATGTTGGCAATTTTAGTCAGTGCCTTTTTATATCGCAGCTGTCATTATCAACCACAATCACAGCATACTGAAACAACAGAAACAATTTCTCAATAAAAAAGCAGAAAAAAATAGCAGTTAATTAAGAATTAAACTGCTATTTTTTGTTTTTCATTAAGCAACAACAGAATTCGCTAAATATTTATCAAAATGGTATAAACCTTTATTATCTGTACCCAATAAATTAAGTTTATCTAAAATACCATTAAACAAAGTTTCTTCCTGATGTTGTTCAGAAACATACCACTGTAGGAAATTAAAAGAGGAGTAATCTTTTTCTTCAAAAGTGGCAGAAACCAGCTCATTAATTTTAGCGGTAATAAGTTTTTCGTGTTGATACGCCAGCTCAAAAACCTCTTTCAATGAAGCAAATTCATTCTGTACTGCCGAGATTTTTTCAATTCGCGCACTAGAACCGGTTTCATTGAGGTAAGTGAATAATTTACGCATATGCTGTAATTCTTCATCAGCGTGCGTATGTAAAAATTTTGCTGCGCCATCAAAACCGTGGTAGGTACACCACGCACTCATTTGTAGATAAAGATTAGAAGAATAAAATTCCAAATTCATTTGCGCATTAAGCATATTAATAATTTTTTGCGATAACATATTAACTTCTCCTGATTATAATGATGCTAACTCTTTATCGACAAAATAAAGTCCTCGTTGATCTTCGCCGGCAAGATCAAATTTAGCAAGGATTCGTTTAAACAGTGTTTCTTCTTCGTGTTGTTCAGAAACATACCATTGCAAGAAATTAAAAGTAGAATAATCCTTCTCAACGAAGCTCTCATCAACCAACTGATTGATTTTGTGTGTAATTAATTGTTCGTGTTCAAGAACGAGTGTGAACAACTGTTTTAATGATGAAAATTCGTGTTGCGGGGCAGCAATTTCACCTAAAATCGGTAATGCACCGGTTTCACTGACATAGGCAAATAATTTTTGCATATGTTGTAATTCTTCGTCAGCGTGACGTAATAAAAATGCAGCAGCACCTTCATAACCGTGTTCATTGCACCACGCACTCATCTGTAAATAAAGATTGGAAGAATAGAATTCCAAATTAATTTGTTGATTAAGTTTTTCAATCATTGCTGGTTTTAACATACTTAATTCCTCTGATAAATAATTCCGCTGTAGTTTAGCGATTTATTTAATAAAAATAAAATATTTTTTATTATTTTAGATAAACAACAAGAATAGTTCTTATTTGTCAAATAATAAATTATTTCAATCAAGATTTATTCTTATTTATTAAAGCTATTTTAAATGCCTGCCGCCGGTTATTTTAATGGTTTCTCCGGTAATATATTGGCTTGAAAAGAGGTATTCGACCGCTTTAATCATCTCTTCATAACCGCCTATTTTTTGCATTACTGATTTTTGCAATGCTTTTTGCTGATATTCTGCGCTATCATTTTCATTAAACATAATTAAAGAAGGGGCAATGCTGTTCACTTTTACTAGCGGTGCATATTGAGCTGCAAAAGAGAGGGTCAAATTTTCTAATGCGGCTTTGCTGGCGGCATAGGCAAGATGTTTTTGGCTTCCTTTGTAAGCGACAAAATCGGTAATATGAATGATGTCTGATGTTGCTTGACGTTGTTGCGCTGATACGTGTAATAAAGGAAAGAGTTGACGATTTAGCAGATAAGGCAATTCAGCGTGAATACGCATTAAAGCTTGAAATAACCGGCTATCTTGCAAAATATCTGCGTTTTGCTCCGCTTACCAAGCAGAGGCGTTATGAATAATGGCTTTAACGGATTCGCAATGTGTTTTTATCTGTGATACAAAGCGTTCAATATTATTCAATTCAGAAAAGTCAGCTTGTAGTTGTAACACACTCTTCGGCAGTTGAGTCAGCTGATGATAAGTGTGCCGATAAGAGATCACGACATTTTCCCCCTTTTTGGCGAAATGCTGTGCTAAAACATAGCCGACACGCCGACCGGCACCGGTGATGATAATGGCATCTTTCATAACTTCTTCTCTTATTTCACTTTTTTGAGTGGCGTTTATCGTATCAGAAAATTTATTTTTTTGCTGAAATGAGATGAAGTTTATTGATTTTAGTTGGCTTTGTCTTGTTATCTTCAATTTTTGCTGTTATTGTTGCCAACTAAATTTTTCTTCTACGCCACATCAACTGGTTATAACAGCAGCACAGCAAATGACAAAAATGTCTGTTGATGCGACGAGAAGTTGTCTGTTTTTTATAAGAGGAATTTATTAGGTTTAATTATGGGTAAGTCGTTAGTTATTGTGGAATCACCTGCCAAGGCTAAAACCATTAATAAATATTTAGGCAACAGCTATATTGTTAAATCAAGTGTCGGCCATATTCGTGATTTGCCGACTTCCGGCAGTGGCAATGGTGAGAAAGCGAAGCCAGTTTCCACAAAAGGATTAAGTGCGGAAGAAAAAGCTAAAATTAAACAAAAGAAAGAGCGCGATGCGTTAGTGAAACGTATGGGCATTGACCCTTATCATAATTGGAAAGCAAATTATCAAATTCTTCCGGACAAAGAAAAGGTTGTCAGTGAATTAAAATCTTTAGCGAAAAAATCTGATCATATTTATCTCGCGACCGATTTGGATAGAGAAGGAGAAGCGATTGCGTGGCATTTGCGTGAAGTGATTGGTGGTGAAGATGATCGTTTTAGTCGTGTTGTTTTCAATGAAATTACAAAGAATGCGATTACACAAGCGTTTAGTCATCCAGAGCAACTTAATATGGATCGTGTAAATGCACAGCAAACTCGCCGTTTTCTAGATCGTGTGGTTGGTTTTATGGTGTCCCCATTGTTATGGAAAAAAGTGGCACGAGGTTTGTCTGCCGGACGTGTGCAATCAGTAGCAGTAAAATTGTTGGTAGAGCGTGAGCGAGAAATTAAAGCGTTTCAACCGGAAGAGTATTGGCAAATCGCAGTGGAAACAAAAAATGCGGAGCAGCAGTTATTGCCTTTTGAAGTAACGCATTATCAATCCAAACCATTGCAAATAAAAGATAAACAAGGTGCCGACAAAGCAACGGAAACCTTAAAAAATTCACGTTACATTGTCACTGAAGTTGAAACAAAACCGACTCAATCACGTGCTAAAGCCCCCTTTATTACCTCGACATTGCAACAGACCGCCAGTACTCGTTTAGGGTTTGGCGTGAAGAAAACCATGTTGTTGGCACAACGTTTATACGAAGCCGGTTATATTACCTATATGCGTACCGACTCGACTAATTTGAGTCAGGATGCATTGACGATGGCAAGAGCATATATTTCCGATAATTTCAGTGCAGCTTATTTACCGGAAAAGCCGAATTTTTACTCGAGTAAAGAGAATGCGCAAGAGGCACACGAAGCGATTCGCCCTTCCGATATTCAGTTAAAAGCAGATGATTTACAAGGAATGGAGAAAGATGCAATTCGTCTTTATGATTTAATTTGGCGTCAATTCTTGGCGTGCCAAATGACAGCGGCGAATTATGATTCTACAACGGTAACGGCGACAGCAGATGACTACACCTTGAAAGTTAAAGGGCGCGTATTGCGTTTTGATGGTTGGACAAAAGTATTGCCGCCACTTGGTAAAAATGCGGAAGATCGTGTTTTGCCGGAGGTGAAAAAAGGTGAAGCGTTAACACTCTCGCAAGTAATACCAAGCCAGCATTTCACTAAACCGCCGGCACGTTATACTGAAGCGGCATTGGTTAAAGAGTTGGAAAAACGCGGGATTGGTCGCCCATCAACTTATGCCTCGATTATTTCGACTATTCAGGATCGTGGTTATGTACGCACAGAAAATCGCCGTTTTTATGCAGAAAAAATGGGAGAAATTGTTACCGATCGCCTTAATGAATCTTTCCCTGATCTAATGAATTATGATTTTACAGCCAATATGGAAGACATATTGGATCAAATTGCAGCAGGAAAAACAGATTGGAAACAGCAGTTAAATCAATTCTTTGCTGATTTCTCAACTAAACTTTCACAAGCAGAATTGGACGAATTGGAAGGGGGAATGAAACCGAATCATTTGGTTGAAACCAATATTCCTTGCCCAAGTTGTGGTCGTCCAATGGCGATCCGTACTGCCAGTACCGGCGTATTTTTAGGTTGTACCGGCTATGCTTTGCCGCCAAAAGAGCGTTGTAAAACCACAATTAATTTAATTCCGGAAGCGGAATTGTTGAATGTGCTTGATGATAATTCAGAAACCAAAGCGTTAATGGAACGTAAACGTTGTCCGAAATGCGGTACGGCAATGGACAGTTATTTAATCGATGCGCACCGTAAATTGCATATTTGTGGTAATAACCCGAATTGTGACGGCTATGTAGTTGAAGAGGGGCAGTTTAAAATTAAAGGGTATGATGGGCCGGTCGTTGAGTGTGATAAATGCGGTGCGGATATGCATTTAAAATTAGGCCGTTTCGGTAAATATATGGCGTGCACACAATGCGATAATACTCGTAAGATCTTAAAAAACGGTGAAGTTGCACCGCCAAAAGAGGATCCAATACCGTTCCCTGAATTAAAATGTGAAAAATCGGATGCCTATTTTGTCTTGCGTGACGGTGCCAGTGGTGTCTTTATGTCGGCGCATAATTTCCCGAAATCTCGGGAAACTCGTCCGGCAAAAGTGTCGGAATTGGCACAATATCGTGATCGTTTGCCGGAAAAACTGCAGTATTTAGCCGATGCACCGCAGCAAGATCCGGAAGGTAATCCGACGGTGATTCGTTTTAGCCGTAAAGAGAAACGCCAATATGTTAACTCTGAGAAAGAGGGTAAGGCGACCAAATGGATGGCTGATTATATTGACGGCAAATGGGTGGCAAGAGCAAAATAGTTGCGTGAAATAACGGCAACAGGTTATTGCAACTGCCGAACAGTGTAATACAATAAAAGCAATTTTTTAGCATACTCCGAGCTAGTTTACCTAAGTCGTAAGATATGGTGGCTATGCCAACACAATGTGTTCAAGGATAGATGGGAAACGATCTATCCTCTCGTATTTAGAAAGGTGTCTATGCAACAACTTATCAAAATGTTTACATCATCCGAAGATCGATTGATTGACGCATTCAACCGTCAATATTTTTATCTTCGTCTTTCTATTACAGATGTCTGTAATTTCAAATGTAATTACTGTTTGCCGAATGGCTATCAGCCGCCAAGCAACAAACAGATGTTCCTGAGTGTTGATGAAATAGCGCGTCTTGTGAGTGCTTTTGCCGAATTAGGCACGGAAAAAGTGCGGATTACCGGTGGAGAGCCGACATTAAGAAAAGACTTTCTTGCAGTGGTGGAGGCGATTCGCCGTCAACAATCGATCAAGAAAATTGCTTTAACCACTAACGGTTACCGTATGGCAAAAGAGGTAGCGAGTTGGAAGCAAGCCGGCATTGATTCAATTAATGTCAGTGTGGACAGCTTAGATCCGCGTCTTTTTCATCTGATTACCGGAGAGAATAAATTGCATGATATTCTCAAAGGTATCGAACGTGCGTTTGCAGTCGGTTATGAAAAAATCAAAGTAAATGCAGTGTTGATGAAAAATTTAAATGATCACGGTTTTAATTCATTTTTGGCGTGGATTAAACATCAACCGATTCAAATGCGTTTTATCGAATTAATGCAAACCGGCGAAATGGATGCTTTTTTTCACCAACATCATTTATCCGGTGCGGTGTTAAAGCAACGCTTATTGGCTTCGGGCTGGCAATTACAGCAAAAACATTATACTGATGGCCCGGCACAAGTGTTCAAGCATCCGGACTATGTTGGTGAAATCGGATTAATAATGCCGTATGAAAAAGATTTTTGTGCCAGCTGTAATCGTTTAAGGGTTTCTGCAAAAGGGAAACTGCATCTTTGTCTGTTTGGAGAAGAGGGCATTGATATTCGTCCTTGGTTACAAAATGATGAGCAACAGACTGAATTGCAACAACGTTTGATCACTGCCTTGCAAGGCAAACGAGAACATCACTTTTTACATCAAGGTGATAGCGGCGTCAGACAGCATCTTGCCTCGATCGGCGGTTAATTTTGAATTTAATGGGAACAATATGAGTCAATTTACGCATATTAATCAATCCGGTGAAGCGAATATGGTGGATGTTTCTGCCAAGGCGGACACCGTACGTGAAGCACGAGCCGAAGGGTACGTGTTAATGGCAGCGGAAACATTAGCGATGATTATAGAGGGGAAACATCATAAAGGTGATGTTTTTGCGACTGCGAGGATTGCCGGTATTCAGGCAGCAAAACGGACGTGGGAGTTAATTCCGTTATGTCATCCGTTGTTATTGAGCAAAGTGGAAGTTTCACTTTTTGCCGAACCGGAACACAATCGCATTCGTATTGAAAGTTATTGCAAGTTGACCGCAAAAACCGGCGTGGAAATGGAAGCATTGACGGCGGTGTCTGTAGCGGCTTTGACCATTTATGATATGTGTAAAGCGGTGCAAAAAGATATGAAAATTGACGGTATTCGTTTATTGGAAAAACTGGGCGGTAAATCGGGTCATTTTAAAGCGGAGGCGGAATGATTAAAGTTGTCTTTTTTGCGCAAACAAGAGAGTTAATCGGCGAGTCTGCGATCGAAGTTGAAGCGAAATATGCAGATGCCGAAGCATTACGCCAAGCATTATCAGAAAAAGGTGAACGTTGGGCATTAGCCTTAAATTCCGGGCGCATTTTGGTAGCGGTGAATCAATCAATTGTGCCGTTATCTACACCATTGCAAGCAGGAGATGAAGTTGCCTTTTTCCCACCGGTGACCGGAGGTTAAAATGGCGGAAATTGAAATTAGCGTGCAGACTGAGCCATTTGATCAAAATGCTATTTATCAATGGTCTTCTGCGTCTGCAGAGAGTGGGGCGACAGTCATTTTTGTCGGTAAGGTGCGGGATATGAATTTAGGTGACAATGTTTCCGGTTTATATCTTGAGCATTATCCGGCAATGACGGAAAAAGCACTCCGAGAAATTGCTGAACAGGCAGCACAACGCTGGCAATTACAGCGTATTTATATCGTACATCGGGTCGGACAATTATATACCGGTGATGAAATCGTAGCGGTGGCTGTCAGCTCCGCCCATCGTGGCAGTGCTTATCAAGCCAATGAATTTATTATGGATTTTTTAAAAACCAAAGCGCCGTTTTGGAAAAAAGAGACGACAAAAAACGGTGATCGTTGGCTGGATAGCAGAGAATCTGACCAACAAGCAGCGAATAGATGGGAATAAGTCGTTATTCCCTTTCTTTTTTGATCAAATTTCCTCCCAAAAATCCTGATCTAACGTTTTATCGGCAAGTTGCAATAAGCGAACCAAGTCATTAAATGTGGGTTGTGTTTCCATTGCCGGTAAGGCTTTCTGTAAACTCAATTTTTGATAGATCTTAAAGTACCACGCCAAGGTGCCTTCGTTTAATGGCGTTAACGAACGTTTTCCTAACCAATAAAAACCTTGTAAAGGCAACGAGATGATAAAAATAATCGTCAAAATGGTACTGGCGAACGAAGCAATATGATAACCGATGACAAAATATTGCCAGGCAAGGGTTAACAATAACAAGGGCATTAATAATTGTTGAGAAAATTTTGTCGCTTTAATAATTCTAGGTTCCGGGAAGATCATTTGCAGCTTTTTGATATGACTGATTTCTTGCCACATTGCAGCATAATTAACACCTTGTTTTAGCATATTGAACATAAATTAATCCTATTTTTTTAACCAATCTGACCCAAATAGGTTACACTTTTTTTGAAAAATTAAAAAAATTTTGCTTTTATTCGCTTTGAAATTTATTTTTTACGCATAACAGTGTATCCTATCGCCACAAAATTTATCATCCTGTTTATTCAAACAGATTACTCTTAATTCAACAAGATAGGTTATTTCAATGACGCAAAATCTTATTCTTATTCTTAACTGTGGAAGTTCATCATTAAAATTCGCTATTTTAAATCCTGAAAGCGGAGAAGAGAAGTTATCCGGTCTTGCCGAAGCATTCCATTTGCCTGATGCACGTATTAAATGGAAATTGCACGGTGAAAAAGGGAATGCTGAATTGGGTGCAGGTGCAGCGCATAGTGAAGCACTTGATTTTATCGTGAAACATATTTTCCCATTAGATCCGTCTTTAAAAGAGAATATCGCCGCAATCGGACATCGTATCGTACACGGTGGTGAACGTTTTACAGCGTCAACTATTGTTGATGAAAGCGTTATTGAAGGCATTCGTGAAGCAATTCAATTTGCACCGTTACACAATCCTGCACACTTAATCGGAATTGAAGAGTCTTTCAAAATGTTCCCTGAATTGAAAGATAAAAATGTTGTCGTGTTTGATACTGCTTTCCACCAAACTATCCCTGAAGAAGCATTCTTATACGCATTGCCATATTCAATGTATAAAGAACACGGTGTTCGTCGCTATGGTGCACACGGTACCAGCCACTATTATGTAACTAAAGAAGCAGCGAAACGCCTTAATATTGCTGAAGATAAAATTAATGCGATTACTTGCCATTTAGGTAATGGCGCATCAGTTTCTGCAATTCGTCACGGTAAATGCGTTGATACTTCAATGGGCTTAACTCCATTAGAAGGTTTAGTAATGGGAACACGTTGCGGTGATGTTGATCCGGCGGTCACATTCTTTATGTCAAAAACATTGGGAATGAGTATGGATGAAATTGAGCTTACTCTTACCAAAAAATCCGGGTTATTAGGCTTAACCGAAGTAACCAGTGATTGCCGTTATGCGGAAGATAATTACGATAAAGAAGAAGCGGCAAAACGTGCTTTAGACGTTTTCTGCTATCGTTTAGCAAAATATATCGGTAGCTATATGGTTGCTGTGGGTGAACCGATTGATGCAATCGTATTTACCGGCGGTATCGGCGAAAATTCTGCGCACGTTCGTGAATTGACTTTAGCGCATTTAAAAACTTTTGGTTATAAAGTTGATAAAGAACGTAATCTTGCTGCGCGTTTTGGTAACGAAGGTGTGATTACTACTGAAGATTCACCTATTGCTATTGTAATTCCGACAAACGAAGAATTAGTGATTGCACAAGATACAGCACGTCTTTGCGTTAAATAATTGTTTTTCTGAACTGCCGATAAATTATCGGCAGTTTGTTTTTTATTCCTGAGTAAGAAGGTTATTATGTCAAGAACTATTATCCTGATTCCAATCAGTACCGGCGTTGGCTTGACCAGTGTCAGTTTAGGTTTAATCCAAGCCCTTGAGCAAAAAGGTGCAAAAATCGGTTTTATGAAACCGATCTCTCAGCCTATCAGTGGTGAAGATACTTTAGATAGAACCACGTCTATTCTTTATCAAAGCCCAACTATTGATACCGCGAAAACATTTTTATTAAGCGAAGCGGAAAATATGATCGGACAAAACCAAACCGATGTATTGTTGGAAAAAATTGTTGAACGTCATCAAATCTTAGCAAGAAACAATGAAATTGTCGTGGTCGAAGGCTTAATTCCAACTCGCAAAAACTCTTATGCCAACAGCATTAACTATCGTATTGCGCAGGCATTGGATGCGGAAATTATTTTAGTTACAGCACCGGCAACCGATACACCAGTAGAACTAAAAGAGCGTGTTGAAGCGGCAGCCTCTCTTTTCGGTGGTAAAAATAACCCGAATTTATTGGGTGTGGTGATTAATAAATTCAATGCACCGACAGACGAAAGTGGACGTACTCGTTTGGATTTGGCAGAGATTTTTGATTCTTTCCAACATAATGATCTTAATGCACACACTGTGTATAAACTTTTTGAAAAAAGTCCGATTCGTGTGCTTGCCTGTGTTCAGTGGAATCCGGAATTGGTTGCCAGCCGTGCAATCGACATCGCTCGCCATTTAGGCGCATCCATTTTAAAAGAGGGTGAAATTAATAAACGTCGTATTCGTGGTATTACCTTCTGTGCAAGAAGTTTACCGCACGTCATTGAACATCTTAAAGCTGGAAATTTAATGGTAACTTCTGCTGATCGCCCTGATGTAGTTGTAGCGATTGCTTTAGCGGCGATGAATGGCGTTGAAATCGGGGCAATGTTACTTACTGGTGGATACCGTTTAGATAATAATGTGGCTAAGTTATGTGAACGTGCTTTTGAAACCGGATTACCAATTTTCCGTGTTGAAGGTACAACTTGGCAAACTGCATTAAGTTTGCAGAGTTTTAATCTTGAAGTGCCGATTGATGATAAAGAGCGTATCGAAGCCATCAAAGATTATATGGCACAACAGTTCAATAAAGAGTTGATTGAATCTTTAGTGGAAACAACTTCTAAAGTTCATCGTTTATCACCGCCGGCATTCCGTTTCCAATTAACCGAATTAGCGCGTAATGCGAAAAAACGTATTGTATTGCCTGAAGGGGATGAACCTCGAACTGTTAAAGCTGCGGCACTTTGTGCGGAACGTGGCATTGCGGAATGTGTGTTGTTGGCAGATCCGACTTCCGTTGCACGTGTTGCCGAAGCACAAGGCGTACAGCTTGGTAAAGGTATTACCATTATTAATCCTACCGATGTGCGTGAAAATTATGTGGCTCGTTTAGTAGAGTTGCGTAAAAACAAAGGTATGACAGAAGTCTTGGCGCGTGAACAGCTCGAAGATACCGTTGTGCTGGGTACAATGATGCTTGAAGCAAATGAAGTTGACGGCTTAGTTTCAGGAGCGGTACATACTACTGCGAATACTATTCGTCCACCACTTCAATTAATTAAAACTGCGCCGGGTAGTTCATTAGTTTCTTCTGTGTTCTTTATGTTATTGCCGGATCAAGTACTTGTTTATGGGGATTGTGCTATTAACCCTAACCCGACAGCAGAAGAATTATCTGAAATTGCGATTCAATCAGCAGATTCTGCGAAAGCATTTGGTATTGAACCTCGTGTTGCAATGATCTCTTATTCAACTGGTACTTCTGGTAAAGGTGCGGATGTTGATAAAGTAAAAGAAGCGACTCGTTTAGCGAAAGAGAAACGTCCAGATCTTATTATTGATGGTCCATTGCAATATGATGCCGCAGTTATGGAAGATGTGGCACGTTCTAAAGCACCAAATTCACCGGTGGCAGGTAAAGCGACAGTCTTTATCTTCCCTGATTTGAATACCGGTAACACCACTTATAAAGCAGTACAACGTTCAGCAGATTTAATCTCTATTGGACCGATGCTTCAAGGTATGCGTAAACCGGTTAATGATTTATCACGCGGTGCATTAGTGGATGATATTGTTTACACCATTGCCTTAACCGCAATTCAAGCAACCCAAAACTAATCATTCATTATCTTTTATTATTAAAAGAAATCAGCTGGCGTAAATCGTTGGCTGATTTTTTTATCTGCTGAATTTGGTTAGGGTAGAGATAAAAATAGATTTGTAGATGGATGAAAAATAAGTAATCAAAGGAACTTAGAAAAGGAGATAATAAAACAAAGAAATAGATGATAGGTTAGGAAAAATACCCCCCCCCACTGAGGCAAATATGTGCGAGGGGCCATTAAGAAATGTATCTTAATTATTTAATGCCCATTGCAGCTTTAGATTGTTTTAGTTGCTCAAGTGCTTGAGTACAACTTTGATCTTGTGCAGAGGTAGGTAATGCAGCAAATTGTTGTTTTGCAGCTTCATATTGTTGTTTATATGCGTCAGCTTGTGCTTGTGGCATTGCTTTAAGCATACCTTCATACTCTTCAAAATATTTTTGGCAAGAAGGGGCTAAATCAGCAGCAGACGCACTCATCGCTACGCCAAGTAAAGATAATGATAAAATTAATTTTTTCATCGTTAGATTTCCTTCTAAGTAAAAATCAAATAAGAAAAATGCCTATTATTTAGGCGAGAGAAGTATAACATAACTAAAATGGAGTATCGAGGTAATATAAGAAAAAATAAAGGCGTAATACTACGCCTTTATCAGAAGATAGGATTAAAGTTTAAAATCCTCAAAGTCATCAACATCAACTTTAGAGTCAATTTGACCCACCAAATAGGAGCTGACCTCCACTTCTTGTGGTGCAACCTGTACATTGTCTGACACCAACCAAGCATTAATCCAAGGAATTGGGTTGGAACGCGTGGTGAACGGCAGTGGTAAGCCGACCGCCTGCATACGAATATTGGTGATATATTCTACATATTGGCACAAAATATCTTTATTTAAGCCGATCATTGAACCGTCTTTAAACAGATAGTTTGCCCACTCTTTTTCCTGTTCGGCAGCAGCAACAAAGAGATCATAGGCTTCTTGTTGGCACTCTTCGGCGATTTCTGCCATTTCCGGATCATCTTGACCTGCCGCCATAATATTTAGAATATGTTGTGTCCCGGTAAGGTGAAGTGCTTCATCACGCGCAATAAATTTGATGATTTTCGCATTGCCTTCCATTAATTTACGTTCTGCAAAAGCAAAAGAGCAGGCAAAAGAGACGTAAAAACGGATCGCTTCCAATGCGTTAACACTCATCAAGCAGAGATAGAGCTGGCGTTTTAAATTGCGCAATGTTACTTGATATTCTTTACCGTCAACGGTGTAAGTGCCTTCGCCATAAAGTGAGTAGAGTTGTGAATCACGAATTAAATCATCGTAATAAGCCGAAATATCTCTTGCTCGTTTGATAATTTCTTGATTGGTGACAATATCATCAAACACAATCGAAGGATCATTAACAATGTTACGAATAATGTGTGTGTAAGAACGGGAATGAATGGTTTCCGAGAAGGTCCAAGTTTCAATCCAAGTTTCTAATTCCGGAATGGATACCAATGGCAACAATGCCACATTTGGGCTACGACCTTGAATTGAGTCGAGCAGTGTTTGATATTTTAAATTACTGATAAAAATATGTTTTTCGTGTTCCGGTAAAGACTGATAGTCAATACGATCTTGAGAAACATCCACCTCTTCCGGACGCCAGAAGAAAGAGAGCTGTTTCTCAATAAGTTTTTCAAAAGTTTCATATTTTTGTTGATCGTAACGTGCCACATTCACGTTTTGCCCGAAAAACATCGGCTCTTTAAGTTGATCGTTTTTATGTTGTGAAAAAGTGGTATAAGCCATTTTTATTTCCTCGAATTAGATACCGACAATAAAAAGGTCAGAAGCACTGACCTTTTTATTAGAATTAAATCTTACAAGCACCGCCGGCGCAGCCATCATCAAGATCTTCTTGACTGTCTTCGGCACCGTCACGTGTATTTTGATAATAAAGCGTTTTTACACCATATTTATACGCTGTCAACAAATCTTTTAACAACACTTTCATAGGCACTTTGCCGTCTTCAAAGCGTTGCGGATCATAATTGGTATTAGCCGAAATGGATTGGTCGATAAATTTTTGCATAATCGCAACTAAATGCAAGTAACCATCGTTATTCGGAATATCCCAAAGCAATTCATAATTTTCACTTAAATTTTCATAATCCGGCACGACTTGACGCAAAATACCGTCTTTCGATGCTTTAATGCTGACAAAGCCACGTGGCGGTTCAATACCATTGGTTGCATTAGAGATTTGTGAAGAGGTTTCTGACGGCATTAATGCGGTTAATGTTGAATTACGTAATCCAAATGCCTGTATATCTTTGCGTAAACTCTCCCAATCATAGTGCAATGGTTCTTTGGTTAAACTATCTACATCTTTTTTGTATGTATCTATCGGTAAGATACCTTTGGAATAAGTAGTTTCATCAAAGAATTTACAAGGTCCGAACTCTTTTGCTAATTGGTTTGATGCCTTCAATAAGTAATATTGAATCGCTTCAAAAGTGCGGTGAGTTAAATCATTGGCAGAACCGTCCGAATAACGCACACCGTTTTTGGCTAAATAATAGGCATAATTAATAACACCGATACCTAACGCACGACGACCCATTGCCCCAATTTCAGCTGCTTTCACTGGATAGTTTTGATAATCCAATAAAGCATCCAATGCACGTACTGCCAAATCAGCTAAATCTTCCAATTCATCCAAATTGTTTAATGCACCAAGATTGAATGCAGAAAGGGTACAAAGCGCAATTTCACCATTTTCATCGTGAATATGTTGCAACGGCTTGGTCGGTAACGCAATTTCAAGGCAGAGATTGGATTGACGCACCGGTGCCACTGCAGGATCGAACGGCGAGTGAGTATTACAATGATCTACATTTTGGATATAAATACGACCGGTTGATGCACGCTCCTGCATTAATAATGAGAATAATTCGATAGCTTTAACAGAGCGTTTACGAATATTCGGATCCTGTTCATATTTTAGATAGAGTTGTTCAAATTTCTCTTGATCGGCAAAGAAAGCGGCATAAAGCCCTGGAACATCAGATGGACTAAACAGAGTAATGTCCGCACCTTTAATCAAACGTTGGTACATCAATTTATTTAATTGAACGCCATAATCCATATGACGAACGCGATTGTCCTCAACGCCACGGTTATTCTTTAATACTAATAAACTTTCAACTTCTAAGTGCCAAATTGGGTAATAAACCGTTGCAGCACCACCGCGAACACCACCTTGAGAGCAAGATTTCACTGCTGTTTGGAAATGTTTATAAAATGGGATACAGCCGGTATGGAACGCTTCTCCATTACGGATTGGACTGCCCAATGCACGAATAGCTCCGGCATTTACGCCAATTCCGGCACGTTGTGACACATATTTCACAATAGCGGCAGAAGTTGCATTAATTGAATCTAGACTATCATCACATTCAATTAATACACAGGAGCTGAATTGACGAGTTGGGGTACGAACACCCGCCATAATTGGTGTCGGCAATGAAATTTTAAAAGTGGAAGTTGCATCGTAAAAACGGCGAATATAATTTAAACGAGTTTCTTTTGGATATTGTGCAAATAAGGAAGCTGCAACCAAAATATATAAAAATTGTGCAGATTCATAAATTTCACCGGTTACACGATTTTGGACGAGATATTTCCCTTCCAACTGTTTGACTGCCGCATAAGAGAAAGTCATATCGCGCCAATGGTCGAGATAAGTATCCATTTCATCCCATTCTTCACGGGAATAATCTACTAAAAGAGAAGCGTCGTATTTTCCCATACGAACTAAACGCTTTACTTGTTCATAAAGACGAGGTGGCTCAAAATGACCGAAAGCTTTTTTACGTAAATGGAAAATAGCTAAACGAGCAGCAAGGTACTGATAGTCTGGAGTATCTTTACTGATTAAATCTGCAGCAGATTTAATGATTGTTTCGTGGATATCGGAGGTTTTAATGCCTTCATAAAATTGAATATGTGAACGCAATTCTACTTGCGAAACAGAAACATTCTCTAAACCTTCTGCCGCCCAAGTAATTACACGATGGATTTTATCCAAGTCGATAGGCTCTAAACGCCCATCACGTTTAGTTACTCGAAGTGATGTATTCATTAATAAAGATCCCTAACACAATATGTTGTATTCTGAAAAAAATTTTTGTCAATATAATGTGTTTAGAGAAAAACTCAAGCAGAAAAATTTTTTGAAATGAGCGATCTATAATTGACAAAAAATAACTTATTTAAAAATAAAGGATTTCTTAATCTGAGCGTAAATCTGTTCGTACAAAAAGAAAACAGTGCAAGGTTAAGTATAATAATTTTAATAAATTTCGTTTAAAATCAACAACATAACTAAAAATTCATCAGAATAGGATGATTAAATTAAAAAATGTATTAATTAAAACTATCTATACGATATTAAATGGGTTGGAAATATAAGATATTAAAAATAAGAATGGTGCGACCGGGTTATCTTTAAAATCTAATTAAATCAAACATTTATAATTGATGGTGTAAATCGGTGTAATTGATGGTTTTATGTTCAATTTTTTATTGATTGCTTAATAATTGTTTAATTTTGCGTTTTTCGTCATCGGACAGTTGTTGAATTAAGGTTAAAGTTAAATCATTAGCAATAAGTTGTGATGTTTTGGTGGAGTGGGAAAATTGCAGGTTGAGGACAAAACGGTGGCCACATTGTGGGTTTAAACATTGGCAATAAATGCGGCTAAGTTCCGGGTGTTCTTTTTGTGTTTTGGTAATGGCGGATTTGTGATGGCAAACTTTGCAAAAGACTGTTAATGATTTTGGCATAGTAGACAATAGCGTAAAATGTTGTTTTGCCATTATAGCAGTCTAGACGTATAGAAGTCTATTTTTAAAATAGACTTCTAGATAGTGTTGAGGTGCTTAATCTTTTTTTAAGTTGCGATAAATTTCACAAAGTTTTTTAATGCCTTGCGGTCGGGTGCTTGCTAATTCGGACAAAACAGCATCGAATTCAGTAGCAAGATCGGCATCAAGTCTCAGTGAAATCGCCTTAACCTTACCTTCTTCAAGTGCTTTTTTATTGTAAGCGGCAGCAGTTTTCGCGCGTAGTTTTTTGCTGTGTTCGGTGTTGCTATTTGCCATTTCTTTTTACCTCTTGCTTTTTGTGTTTATGTTGTTTATAGTGTTTAGGAATTACCTAGCGGTCGTGCCAGCAACCGCTAGGATTTGGTTCATTGCTAATAGGCGTTTGCGCTAATCGCCATTAGTAAAATGAACAGGATTATTAAAGCAATGTGACGCATAATCCTAATTCCTATTCAATGCCCCGTAACTGAACAGGTCGGGGCGTTCCTGTTTCTAGCCCTTGCTAGATGCGTTTATTATATTCAATATAATAATAAAATGCAAGAGATTTTTAATAAAAACCGCTTTTTAGCGGTTTTTTGTTGAGAACTTAATAAATTATTTTGCCTTTATTTGCTTATCTCTTTTAAATAAGATTTTGTTTTTATTGCTGATTTCTGGGTCTTTGTTGATTTGTGCCGCAATAAAATCTTGTAGTGGGTATGCCTCGGTTTCGCGGTATGCCGCTAAAATTTTTAATGGGTCACCTAATCCGCCGGTGTTGCTCGGGATAATGCCGGATAAGCCGGGTGGAAAGCGGTGAGCGGTTAAAACGTCTTGCGCGGAAATGTTTTTAATGCGGTCAAATTCGTCTTTTCTGCCGGTGTCGCCAACGGAGATTAATTTCACGCCGTCAGGGTTGCCGTTAGGGATGTTGATAAACATACTTTTGAAATTGCCAACGCCTTTTGATTGTTCAATTTTTTTTCTGATGGCGTCTTCCGCATCTTGATCTAAGTCGGGGTCAGTAGTGTAGAGAATGAAGCCCATATGTGCACCGTTTGAGTAGTAACGACGGCGAAAAATGGTGGCGTCACTGTTTAATAATGCGGACTCAATACCGCCGACGTAATCCGGCGCGCCGTAGGTTTGTTGTAGCGGATCATAGAGTTTAAGGAAAATAATGTCGTTTGTTTCGTAGTGGTAATATTGCGCCGTGTCGTTGTAGAGCGATTTGCGCAGCAAATAGAGATAGTTGCCGTCTTGTTTAACACGTAAATAGAGGGACGATAACACGTGCAGGCGGATAACCTCACCAAACACATTGCGAATTTTTAGTAGGGCAACATCGCCAAACTGGATAAGGTTTAAGCAGAGTGTTTTCATATCAACAAAGTCGCCGACAAAGCCGGCACTGACAATATTGGCACGACTTTGCAGGATGCCGCAATGTTGGGCGTTGTGATATGGTAGTTTTGCTAAAATAGCCCGATTATAGGGCGGCAGGTAACAATTTAAGGTGTTATCAACAACAAGCCCTAAATGTTCAAGTCCGCTCGGCTCGAAAAGATTAAACGCTTGCGGCATCTGTTTCGTTACCGCTTTATTTTGCTTTTGTTTTAAATAATATTTAGCCATAGTTTTTCCTTTTAGTTTAGTTTAATGCCCACGTAGAGCGTCGGCGCGGTTTGTTGTTTAATTCTTTGCGGTTGATAGCGTTAGCAATTGCCCAAAACACATCAGCGTGTTGATTCTGGCTGGTGCGTTCTGCAACAAAGGTGGCCCTATCGCCAGATTTTGTAGTAGTTTGTTTAATCATCAGAAATGCTGCCGGAATATCAGACTCTTGGTTTGACCATTCCAACATATTTTTTTCGATTAAATGGTGTACTTTTAAGACGAGTGCCGCTTTGCTTTCTACACTATAAATAATCGGCACGGTTTCACGCCGTGCAAACAAGGTGATCATTTCATACACGCCCACGCCAACGCCGCTGGTGTCAATGCCGATATAGCTCACGTTGTAGCGTTGGTAGATTTGTTTAATCTGTTCCGCTTGATAGCTATAACTTAAGCCGTGCCATTGGTGGCGTTCTAGGATGCGATATTTTTCGCCAGGCAGCACTGGCGGAGCAATCACCACAAAACTTGCGCCGTCGTAGCTTTTTGCCGGGTCATAGCCGCACCACACTTCACGGTTATCAAGAGGGCGGTCGCTATCCGGCTGGAAGTCTTGCCATTTGCTAATGTCGGTTGCACATTTGAGCAGTTGCGAAATGTTGAAAATGGAGTCGGCATCATCAATCCATTTACACATAAATAACTGATCAAATGCAGCTTTGTTATATTTGCGCTTTAATGCCTCAAGGTCGAACAGCTCGCCGGCACCGCCGGCTAATGCGTCATCAATGGTGATAACGTACCGCCATTGACCATCAGGGCATTCACGACCGCCGTCACGCATCTCTTGTATGCTTGGGAATGGTATATTTTTGCGTTTTGCATCTTTGCCGCGCCAGTCATCACCGTTCCAAAATTGGTAGGCACTATGTCGGGTTGAGCTTGGGGTAGTAAAGTAGGTTTCACGCCATTTTTTATGCGTTGCCATTGCGGAGGCGACAGTATAAAACTCGGTAAAATTGCGTAGCCACGCATATTCATCGCCGTAGATATGCCCGTGATAGCCTTGAGCGGTGCTTTTGTTAGTCGATAAAAAGTGCAATTCTGCACCGTTGCTTAAAACAATAGGATTCCCTTTTAGCTCAACGTTAAAGAACTGCAATGCCATTTTGCGGATGTAGGTTAAGAAAATTTCCGCTTGCCGTTTTGAGGCAGATAAAAAGATTTGGTTATCACCGGTTAAAATAGCGTCTTCTAACGCCTCAAAGGCGAAATAGTAGGTCATACCGACTTGTCGGGATTTTAAAATATTGCGCACTTTTCGGTGTTTATTATCTCGACAAGTCAATTGATATTTGAATAACGTATTTAAAAACGGTTGCATCATTTCCGGCGTGACGTGCGAAATGTCGTTTTTCTTGCGCCGTTTTGATTTTTTGCTTTGGCTTTGATCCGGCTGTTCGTTGTGCCGGTCGTTATATGTCATTGCTGCAGTGCTTTTCGCCGCTTGTGTAGCACGTTGTTTTTTATACTGCAGGTCTTTGTCGATAAGCGATTCCAACTCTTTAATTTCTTGTTCGCTTTTGTTTTCGCGGTCGACCAGCGTCAAAATGCGCAGCGAGATCAATTCCTCAACGCCGTGTTCATTCAGCAGGTTGCGCCAGTTGTATTTTTCCGCCCAATAGTAGATGGGGCGCGCACTGTTTAGCTTTAATTCTTGTGCAATTTCTTGCGGCGTGAATTTTTTTAAATAGAGGTGTTTGGCGGCGTAGATAATCTCGTCGCTATAACGTGTTGATTTTCTGATTCTTAATTTTGTTTCTTTCATAGGCGTAATTTTGCGCACTCTTGGCTAAAAAATCGTGTAGCAATTTTCGGAAATGGTCGGAAATGCGAGGATAACCGACCATATCCGACCATTTCCGAATTTTGGCGGATGCAATTTGTGCAAAAAAATCACAAGATAGCGGCAGATTTATTTTTAAGCGTGGAGAGAGTGTAAAAAATGGCAGATAAATTGGAGCTTGTAACCGATTTTGTTTGTGTGGCAACCAGCGGTAAAACCGCAGACGGTCGGGAGATTTCAGCGGCAGACTTGCACGCAATGGCGAAGAATTATGATCCGTCAGTCTATACCGCGAATATCTGGTTGGAACATTACCGCTTTTTGTCAAATTTTGGGCAAGTCAAAGAGCTGAAAGCAACAGATGAAGGCGGAAAAACAAAATTGTATGCTCGGTTGGCACCAAATGCGCGCTTGCTTGAGCTAAACAAAGACGGAGTCGGATTATTTACCAGCATTGAAATTACACCAAATTTTGCCGATACCAACGCCGCCTATTTGACAGGTTTAGCCGTCACAGACAGTCCGGCAAGCATTGGCACAACGCAGCTCCATTTTTCTAAGCGTATCAAAGATGATGTGATTGTAGGGCAGCCGGAAAAACTGGAAGCGACCTTATTTACTAAAGAAGAGCAGCAAGAGTTATCAGCATTAAAACGCTTTTTTACGCGTCTTTTTAATTCCAATTCCGAAAATAATAACAACAAAGAGGAAGAGTCAATGAACGAACAGCAATTTGCACAACTGGAACAAACGATCACCGCGGCGATTGCGGCAGGTTTTTCCGCTATTAAGTCAAAACCAGAAGTAGAGCAAGAAAAAACAGAGCCGGCAAATTTTGCAACGAAAACAGAAAAAGAAGAGCCAGCAAAATTTGCCACAGAGCAACAAGTAGCAGAGTTGACGGCAAAAGTGGAGCAGTTGACAGAAGCGTTTAACAAGGCAACGCAACACGCAGTGACAGAAGTTCCACAGGGTGAGCCGACAAAATCGGCGTTAAATTTTGCCGTTTAAGCGGTCGGAACAAATAAAAAAAGGGGACAAAATGAGACGTAAGGCGGAGTTTTATTCATTTTTGCGCAATGTCGCAAATTATTACGGCACAGACGTAGATGCATTAATTCGGGGCGAGTCGTTTGCACTTGAAGTGCCGAAAGCAGCGGAGCTTGGCGAGAATATTCAGCAGCGATCTGAATTTTTAAAATCCATCAATCTTGATTATGTGACCGATTTGTCAGGCTACAAATTGCGTGGCGCAACAGAAAAATCAATTACCGGACGAAAGAAAGACGGACGCTATTTGGCACGTTTAGACCATACACAAGGCAAATATCAGCTGGCAGAGACCGACAGCGGCATTATTGTGCCGTGGGCAATGTTTGATAATTTTGCCCGTTTTGGCGACCGTTTGGCGGCGTTGTATGCCGAATTTGTACAGACGCAAATCGCCCTCGACCAATTAAAAGTTGGCTGGTATGGCAAATCAGTTGCGGAAAACACCTCGGCAGCAGATATGTCGGATGTCAATAAAGGCTGGATGCAGCTTGCACGCGAGGAGAAGCCGGAGAACGTGATGGAGGACGGTGCAACGGTCGGAAAAATTAAAATTTTCGGCGAGGGTGCGGACTTTGAAAATCTTGATCATTTAGCGGCAGAGCTAAAAAGCGGCATTGATTTGCGTCACCGTGATCGTAATGATTTAGTCTTTTTAGTCGGTGCGGATTTAATCGGCAAAGAAGCGGAATTAATCAATAAAGCACACGGCTTAACGCCGACAGAAAAGGCGGTATTAGGTTCGCAAAACTTGCTCGGGGCATTTGGCGGTATGCGTGGCATTGTGCCACCGAATTTCCCAGCACGTGGTGCAGTGGTGACAACATTATCCAACTTGTCGATTTACGTGCAGGATGCCAGTGTGCGCCGTTCGTACAGAAACGACGAGGACAGAAAAGGCATTGTTGACAGCTATTACCGCAACGAAGGTTATGTGGTTGAAGATGCCGGCTTATTTACCGCAATCGAATTCGAAAACGTTAAATTACCGGGCGAAGACGACTAACTGATTGAGGTGGCTAATGGGGTTTCGTGATTATCAAAAGCGAGTTCTGGCGTTAAAGGCGTTGGAGCAGCAATCGCCGGATAAGGTGCATCAGGTAGTTAAAAACAGCAACGCAACCACGCAGGTGTTGGAGATTGCTTTAAATAATGATATTGCACGTATCCGCGAAATCTCAAGTATAGCAGAGCGTGCGGAGTACAAGCGCGACCATTTCTTGCCGAAATGGTTGCCGTTTGTGGATGAGTATTTTCAAAAAGGGGAGCGGTATCAAAATGACGTACTTGTCTATTGTATTGTCTATCTGTTTGATGTGGGCAATATTGATCACGCTTTACGACTTGCCGAGCGAGCCATTGCCGAAAATCAGGCAATGCCGGATAGATTTAAAAGCAACTTGCCGACGTTTGTCGCTGATCAAGTGTTTAGTTGGGCGGATAACTTGGCAGCAGTTGCGCAGAGCGTGGAGCCGTATTTTAGCAAAACTTTTGAAAAAGTGGCGCAGACGTGGCGGTTGCACGAAGTCGTGACTGCTAAATGGTATAAGCTGGCAGCATCAATTTTAATCAGGACGGGAAACGGCAAAATTCACGCCGCTTCAATTGATGATTTAGACGTATTGGTGGTTGCCCTTTATTTTTTAATGTGTGCAAGACGTTTCCATCAGAAATGCGGCGTAAATTCGTTGATTGAGCGGATTGAAATGAGAATAAAAAAACTCTCACCAGGTGCCGATCCAACAGCATTAGTATCACAAATAACATTTGCTGACGCTATTGCAAAGTTGCGTGAGGCACACCTTAATCGAGGTGAGCAATGCTAAACGGCAATGTAACCGAATATCAAGACGAAATAATCGAAAGCACTGGATTTTGGGGGAATATCAATATTGCAGAGTTTCAACGGCAACGTGCGATACCGTTTCAAATACCTTTAGAAATGGTGCGTGCGGCGTTGGTGCAAGCAATGCAAGAAATGGAAATTGATCTTGCAGAAGTTGTAGAAAAATATCAATCAGACGGTTACGCCTATGTCGAAAACGTTGGCGGCGTGAGATTTGATGGCGATAACTTTTTACAAATACAGTACAAAAAAGCCGTATTTGCACGTGCAAAAGCGGATTTGTTACCAGAGTTTATGACGCTATCGGCGCGAGAAGTGCACGAAAATCGGGATTTAGTGCAGGAACGTAAAGCCTTGTTAACAGAAGCGGCAATGGCGGTCAGAGCAATCAAAGGTAAAAAGCGGAGCGGCGTATGGCTAATTTAATGTTATATCAACAATTATTAGTGTTCTTACAACAGAAATTGCCGGCGCGTTATCGTAAAAATTTATTGGCGTGGATGGAAAGTGGTACGTTGATCGATCAGGGTAAAAACGTAACAGCGGAGGGCATAGAGATTGCGCATATCCGCTATAAAGCCACGTTCTTATTCAATGAATTGCCATTTAATCAAATCAATGTCGCCGAAATAATGGCGAACATTCAGCTTTGGTTGAATGAGAACGACGAGTTGCGTTATCAGCTTGATTTTGCCGACACCGATTTTGATGTGGATATTTATGATGATGACACTGCTGATCTGACGTTTATCGTGGAGTTTCAAGAGCCTATCACGGCAACGGCAACAAAAAAGCCGGCAAAAGATACCTTGATGATTGACGGCATAAGTTATCGCATTAATCCAATTGAGATTTATATCGCTGAAGAGGTTGAGGTGATTGATGACTGAAAAGGTGGGATTAACCGCAGAGTCAATAAAAAGCCTAAAGCGAACAGTTAAATTATTGAGCTTGCCGAAAGAGAAAAAAACAAAGCTATTAAAAATGGCGTTAAAGCAAATAAAGGATGAAGCTAAAGAGCATATCAAAAAGCAAGAAACGCCGGACGGTAAAAAATGGGCGGAACGTCGCAGCGGCAGCAACAAAAAGATGTACCGTAGGCGAGGAACATTGCTCAATATTATCAAGAATGATGGCAATGAGGCAAAGCTGGGTTATAGAGGTAAGAAAAATCAATTAATTTCAATTGTGCAGCATTATGGGCAAGAGATGACGGTCAGTGTCAATGCTCGGACGTTAGAGAAATTAAGAAGGCAGTTAGCTAGTCAGAGCGATCCTTGTTCGACAGCACAAGCCAGAAAATTGAAAAGTTTAGGTTACAAAATAAAGAACAAAAAGGGGAAGGAAGTATCCCCATCAATAAAAAGCATTCAGGCGAGACTAACCAAAGGTCAAGCCGGTTTAATTGCAAGAATTTTAAAGAATAAAAATGAAGGCGATAAGAAAGGCACGCCGGCACGACCGGCATTAAATACCGATACGCAACACAATGCGGAAATTCTAACGGAAGTGGTTGAAAAAGTGCTGAAAATTTAGAACAACAAAAGGGGCAAAATATGACATTTCCATCAGCAACGATTAACACGCTTAATTTATTAAGCGGCGAAACAAAAGAGATTGAGCGGCACGCACTGTTTGTTGGTGTTGGCTCAAAAAATAAAGGCAAGTTATTAGCCGTCACGCCGGACAGTGATTTTAATGAAATTTTTGGTGCAAGTGATACCGCACTAAAAAAACAGGTTTACACAGCGATGGTGAATGCCAACACGGATTGGTTTGCGCACGTCTATATTGCGGATGAATCAAGTTATGACTTTGCACAAATTGTGCGAGATGCGCAAACAGTGTCTAGTTTTGAGTATGTTGTCAATACTTACACAACCGGCATTGATAAAACAGCAATTAACGCATTACAAACGCTATCGCGTGAATTGTTAATGACTTACAGTCGCAGAACGTTTTTTATTCAAGCGTTGGATGGCTGCAGCACTGATTCCAGCAACGGCGAAACGTGGGATCAATATGTGGCCCGTTTGACAGAGTTGCAAAAAACAGTGGTTGCTGATCACGTGATGTTAGTGCCGAATTTAATGGGTAATGATGTTGGTGCGTTGGCTGGACGACTCGCTAATTCAGCGGTAACCATTGCCGACAGCCCAGCACGTGTGCAGACCGGTGCGTTGGTCAATATTGGCAGTAATAAGCCGAAAGATAAAGACGGCGTAGAAATTAGTATTGCGCATTTAAAAGCGTTGGAGCAGGCACGCTATTCCACCTTTATGTGGTATCCGGATTATGACGGCTACTACTGGTCAGATGGTCGCACGTTAGATGTGGAAGGTGGCGATTATCAGGTGATTGAGAATGTGCGCGTGGCAGATAAAGCAGCACGAAAAGTGCGATTGTTGGCAATCGCGAAAATTGCGGATCGTTCGTTTAACTCAACATCAGCCAGCACAGAGTATCACAAAAATTACTTTGCGAAACCGTTGCGCGATATGAGCAAAGGCGCAGAAGTGGCAGGTAAACAATTCCCGGGTGAATGTATGCCGCCGAAAGATGATGCAATTACCATTGTTTGGAAGAGCAAAGTTAAGGTTGAGCTTTATATGAAGATTCGCCCTTACGATTGCCCGAAAGACATCACGGTAAATATTTTCTTAGATTTAGAAACCTTGGGGGATTAATAGATGGGTGCACGCATTTCAGGAATGAACGTTGATTTTTTCGTGCTTGGCTTTCCGGTACACGCGGAGTCGGTCAGCTTAAACATTAGTGATAGTTCGGATGTCGCACAAACGCGCGGCATTCCCGATGGCTTTGTTGATGGTGATGTTAAGGGGGAGGGCGAAATTGAGCTGGATGCGAAAAATTTTGGCAAGTTATCCGCAGCAGCGGCAGCAGCTGGATCGTATCGTGATATTCCAACGGTGGATTTGGTCTTTTTTGCCAGTCGTGGTGGTGAACGCTTAAAAGTGGAGGCGTTCGAGTGTAAGTTGTTGCCGACCGATATTTTAAATGTGGATTTTAAAGGCGGGCAAAAACATACCACAAAAGTGAAATTTTTTGTCACTAGCCCGGACTTTGTGCGTATTAACGGTATTCCGTATTTATCCGAATACGATACTCGAGATTTAATCGGGTAAACAGCTTTAGGCGACAGACCGGCATTAACAGAAGAACAATTATAAGCAGAAGAGGGTCTTGTTCGCCTAATTTTGGGGGGATATATGAATAAATTTGATGGGGTTTCTTATTTAGGGTCAGCAGTGGCACTTGTGAGCGGTTTGAGCTTACACGAATGGGCAGCGGTGTTTGGGATTTTGTTTGGTTTTTGCACCTTGTTGATCACTTGGCATTATAAACAAAAAGAGTACGAATTGCGTCGGCTAGAATTGAATGTGCGACTTGCGGAGGCAGAAAGCAAAGCGGAGTCGGTTAAATGTTAAAAAAAGCGGCAGGCAGTGTCTGTTCAGTGGCGGCAGTAATTGGCATTCTGTTGCTGAGCAGTGGTAACGGTTTAAGAACAAGCACAGCCGGATTGGAATTAATCGGCAATGCGGAGGGGTGCAGGACGCAGCCTTATTACTGTTCCGCTAATGTGTTGACAGTTGGTATTGGTAGCAGTGGTTTAAGTGGGCAACCGATTGAACAGCGACAATACAGCTTGCAGGAAATTGCCGACAGATGGAAGCAGGATATTAAACAGGCGGAAACGTGTGTCAATCGTTATGCCAACGGCAAAAAAATGCCGCAAGGGGCGTTCGATGCGTTGGTTTCCATCACCTTTAATGTCGGTTGCAGTGCGATGCGAAAATCAACCTTGTACGAGATGGCAAGCAGTGGCTACACGCCACAAATGTGTGATCAGTTTTTAAAGTGGGTCTATGTCGGCGGTAAAAAATCGAACGGCTTGAGTCAGCGACGTGAGCAGGAGCGAAAATTATGCTTATCAAACTATTAAAAGGTCATAGTTTTATTATTTTGCTTGTTCTTATCGGTTGTGCAGCTTTTTTTTTGCAGTCGTTTGAAAAGCAAAAACAAATGATTGCACTTGAAACGCAAAAAAATGCAGAAATCACAAAGTTAAAGCTAGAACATCAACAACAAATTTTAATGTTGCAGCGACAAGCGGAAATCTATCAGCAGCAACAGCAATTATTGATAGATAAAGTGACTGAAATGCAACAAGCAGCACAACAGCAAGAAAAGGCGATAAATGAAGCGTTGGAAAGTAATAAAAATTGGAGTGATGAGCGTGTGCCTAGCGATGTTAGTCGCTTGCTCAACAACCGAAACAAAGCTAACTAAACAACCGATATTTTGCCCGATAACCACAGCTTGTCAGCAAATAACGGTAAATATCACCACAAATAAAGATTTAGTAATGGCGTTGCATAAATCCTTAAATCAAACGGATATTTGTGTAACGGCATATCAACAATTAAAACACTGTATAAATCAACATAATCAGGAGACAGACAATGAAAACTAAAACAGCACAGCAGTTACTGGAAGAGCTTACCGGCAAAGAAAGTGTAACCATTAATATTGGTGGCGTTGAGCTGGTGTTTAATCGTGATAATGCGGCGATTGATGCTTTATTTAATGAGGTCGCCAGTGGAAACGTATTAACGCCGGTGAAAGATTATTTATTGCAGGTGGTAAGCAAGGAGCACAAAGAAGATTTGCTCACCATCATTAATGCGCCGGGTGTTGCGGCGAAAATTGCCGAAAAAATTAACTCGGTATTTGTGCCAAAAATTGAAGTTACAGTAAAAAACTAGCTGAACGAGCGAGTGCAATTGAGAAAAACGGTTATTCGCAGGCGATAGCGTTAAGAATGCACTATTTGCCAGAAGCCGACAATTCAGAAATTAATCTCGCTCGGGCGGTATGGTTGAACAAGCAATTTTTTGAGAATTTATCCGATGCCGTGGCAGTTGGTATCGGAAAGTGTTTTTAGGGTAATGTTATGGCGTTGGGAATAGCCGGTCTTGAGTATATTTTAAAACTTAATGATCAGATGACTGCACCGATTAAGGGGATTATGGGGCAGTTTGATGCGCTTGCTGGTAAGGGTAAAGCAGCAATGGGGAATATTGCTGCAGGCGCTGCCGGTATTGTTGCTGCCGGTTATTCGATTGCCAGTGGTTTGCAACCGGCGCTTGAAACCTCACGCGCGTTAGGTGAAGTGAAATCGCTCGGCGTGGCAGAGCAATCGTTGGAGCAACTGAAAAACAAAGCCCTTTCTTTCAGCTCTTCTTTTGGTGGCGCAGCAGCAGAATTTGTGCGCTCGGCTTACGATATTCAATCCGCAATCGCCGGCTTAAACGGCGATGAGTTATCTGCATTCACCGCCGCGTCTAACTTGCTGGCAAAAGGCACGAAATCCACAGCGGCAACCATCACCAACTATATGGGGACAATGTACGGCATTTTTGCGGACGAAGCGGCAAAAATAGGTAAATCCGACTGGGTGGATAAAATCGCCGGACAAACCGCACTTGCGGTAAAAATGTTTAAGACTGACGGAAGCAAAATGGCACAAGCCTTTTCCACGTTGGGAGCATCAGCAAAAGCGGCAGGCGTAGAAGTTGCGGAGCAATTCGCCGTATTAGGGGCTTTACAAGCCACAATGGGAGGCGGTGAGTCAGCAACGCAATATAAAGCCTTTTTAGCTGGTGTGGGCAAAGCGCAGAAAAAGCTCGGTTTAACCTTTACCGATTCAAACGGCAGAATGCTGGATATGGTCACGATTTTACAGCGTATCAAGGATAAATACGGCGATTTAAGCAATACCGCATCAGCAGATCTTATTACGTCAGCGTTTGGTTCAGATCAAGCAACGGCATTAATTAAATTATTAATACCACAAGTTAGAAACCTCACCGGCAATATCAAAGATTTACGCAATGTTAGTGGCACGGCAGATTTGCAGAAAATGGCGCAAGCGATGACTGATCCGTGGCAACGGCTTAGTGCGATTATGGTCAATATTAAAGACAGTATCGGTGGGCAGGTGCTGAAAAAGATTGAGCCACTTGCCAATAAAATTGCTGATATGGGCAAATATGCGGTCGACTGGTTGAATGCTAACAAGTATATCGCAAGACTGATCGGTTTTATTGGTATCGGTATCACAGCACTAGCCGGTGCCGGTGCGTCATTAATGCTATTGGTTGGGGCGTTTAAGTTAATGGGGGTTGGTGCGAAAGGGGCGTTGTTGCCAATTACCGGTTTGCGTGGCGCACTTGTTGGCGTTGGTGCAAGCGGTGCTGGATTGGGTAAAACGCTGATTAGCGCCTTTACCGCACCGGTGCAGCCAATCAAAACCACGGAGAAATGGACATTTTTGCTAAAAAATGCCTTTACCTCAATGTGGGGCAGTGCAGTATCCGGTTTTAACGGTTTGCGCTGGCGTTTGGCGTTGTTGCCAGATCTGTTTAAATCCATTTTAGGCAATGGAATATCACTTAAATCAATGTTTACCGGTGTCGGGTCGGGCATCAATCTACTAGTTAAGCCGTTAAATATGGCTAAGAGTTTGTTTGCTAATCTGTTTAGTGTGGCGTTTCGTTTGCTTAATCCGTTTACCTATTTGCGCTTGGTAGTGATGGCACTGTTTAGCCCGTTATCAATGGTGGCACTGCTTATCGGTGGTGTTGCTATGTTGGCGTATAAATTCAAATCACAATTGGCTGCCGTTTGGGATGGTATCAAAATCGGTTTCGGTAGCATTAGTGACAGATTGCAACCATTATCCAATGCATTTGCCATTTTTAAAACCGCAATCGGGAAAATTGCGGATATTTTTAGCCGCATTACCGGCGGAATGCGTGCAAGCAGTGCAGAAGCTGGGCGATTTGTGCAGATCGGGATGGTGATTGGCAATGTGCTTGGTACCGGATTGGAAATTGTTGCCGGGTTTGTCGAGTTATTGGCAACGCAATTTTTAAACGTTGTGGAGATATTCGGCAATGTTGCGGATGATTTGTTGACAATGTGGGACGGTGTGGTTGCCGGCTGGGAGGCTGGCGATGCAATGCAAATTTTCGGCGCATTGGCGCAGGGCATTACTAATATTTTTGGCGATGTTTGGCAAGGGGTTAAAAAGATGTTTTTTGACTCACTTAATTGGATTATTCGACAAGTCAATAAAGTGGGCGATTATATCGGCATTAAAATTCCGGAAATTAAAGTGGAGTCGTCGGTTCTGGAGACCAAAAACAACATTACCACATCAAACGTAACAGCGACCAAAAACAGCAATTTACAGCTTGATGAGAGCATTAAGCCGAATGCCAGACCGCAGATTAACACAACCACGCAGGGTTTGATTTCAACCGCGATGACGCAAAATAAAAACGTGAGCCACTCAATGGTGATCAATAAGATGGAGATAAAGTCAGATGATCCGGACAGGTGGCGACGTGAAACGCAACAATGGCAAGATAGGCAGGCTTTAGGGGCAGGATATGACTGATAAATATTTCGACCTTTTAATCACTAATGACGATTTAACGCTGGATAGCGGTAACGTGCCGATTTTGTGCAATAACCGCATTTCGATTGCGCAGGATATTAAACACGCATTGAGAGAAAGTGGATTGGTTACCGCCTTGATCGCAGAGCGTAGCCGCATTTTAAGGCGCGATATTATCTTGCAAATGATATTTCTGATTGAGGACGATGAGCGTTTAGTGCCCGGGACAATCTTTGTTACCGAAGAGGGTTTAAATCGCTTGTTTATTACTGCCGAAACTTATGATTTTGGCTCGATTGAATTAGGGGTGAATTTAAATGAGTCAGTTTGAGCAGATTTTAAGAGAGTCGGGATTGCCGACACAAGAAAATGAAATCAGACAGCAGTTTGAGCAGCTCACCGCGGCAGAAAATTTAATTACCAATACCAGCAGAATGTCGCCGTTTTGGCGTTTAGTGACTGCTATCGCCGTTCAGCCAGTGAAATGGCTAACAGATCATTTAATTACGGAGATTTTACCCAATCTGTTTTTACGCACCGCACGGGGTGCTTGGCTGCAAATGATGGCTTGGAGTGTGGGACTTGATTTTAAACAGGCAACAAAAGCGGAAGGTGTTATCACCTTTACAAAACAAAGCGATTTAACGCCAATCACAATCAAAGCTGGAACAGTTGTGCAAACAGAACGTATTAATGATGTTATTTTTAAATTAATTGTGACTGAAGATACCGTTATTCCGAAAGGGCATTTGTCGGGAGAAGTGCCGGTTATTGCGGAGCAAGCCGGCACAAGCTACAACCTTGCGGCTGGATATTATCGCATTCTAGCGGAACAAATTAATGGCGTGGTCAGTGTCGAAAACAGTGAGGGTTGGTTAACCACGCCGGGCGCAGACAAGGAAACCGATGACGAATTGCGAATGCGTTGTCGCAATCAATTTGTTGCTAGCGGTAAACATCATATTGATAGCGTTTATAGAGCAATGGCGGCAGAAATTGCCGGCATATCGGTCGACCGCATTTATTTTAAACACGATGCACCACGCGGCCCGGGTACAGCAAATATGTATTTATTGTTGGATACCGGTGTGGCAAGTCAGTCGTTTATTGACAAAGTTAACAAGCATATTCGGGATGATGGTTGGCACGGCCACGGCGATGACTTAGTGTGTTATGCAATGCCGGAGACTAAACATAACATTGTTTGTCGAGTCTATTTTTACAGCAATTTTAATTTATCCGCCGCGCAAAAAGCGGAAACTTTAAAGCGTGTTGAAGATATTATCCGTTGTGCGTTTCGTGAGAATAATAATTTTGAGGTAACCAAAACCTATCCTTATCGCCGGTTTAGCTGGTCATTGCTGGGTGAAGAGATCCATCAACTTTGCCCGGAAATTGGTTCGCTAATTTGGGAGCAGCAAGACATTGAAAGTGATATTAGTGTGCCTAGAATTCAGACACTGACCGTAAAAGAAGAACGGGGGGGGGGTAATTAATGAATATTAAATTACCGTTCTGGATGGAGGGCGTTGCCACGAGGCAAATTGCTGACCTGTTTGCGAAGTGGTGGCAGTTATCTATCAAAAAAATGGTTGAGTTGCCATTGAAATTGCTTGATGAAGATAATTGCAGCGAAACAATGTTGAATTTAATCGCTTATGCGAGAGATGTTGAGCGTTTCGAGAATGAGCCGTTAGCACTGTTTCGCAAGCGTGTGAAATATGCGTTTATTAATGCGCAAGATGCAGGAAGTAAAGCAGGATTTATCCGCATTTTTGCGCGATTAGGGATTGGTTATGTGGAGATTGAAGAGCGTTTCGACGCAGAAAATTGGGATGTCATTAAAATTATTTTAAGTGACTCGCAAATGGCACATAACAGAGAGTTACTCAATTTAATTATTAGAAAATACGGCAGAACGTGCCGCAGATATACTTATGAAGTGATTACAAAATTACCACTGCATTTATCAGCAAGAAGTTTTAATCACGATTATGTGTGCTATATACCAAAATAACAATAATAAGGTGAGTTATGGCGAGCAAGCTAACACAAGCATTTGAAACTTATATTAGAGATTCAGTTGTCAATCATACTCCAGTGGTTTTTGACGAGTTTATTTTTGCCAATATCCCGGGGTTGAATGATGGCAATTTAGATAGTCATTTGACAATACCGCAAGCAAATAAAATAGTACATAGACAAGCAGTGTCGCAAATCGGTGCGCTGAATGAAAATGCAATTGTTTATTCTGTCACTATTGGCACTGAAATTGGCGATTTTGACTTTAACTGGGTTGGCTTAGTTAATAAATCACAAAATTTATTAGCTTGCGGAATTTATACCGGGCTAACATCAAAAATTAAGAATAAAGAGCAGAAGCAAGGGAATAGTATTACTCGCAGCGTATTGCTTGAATTTCCACGTGCGCAAGAATTAGCGAATGTATCGGTTAGCGCTGAAACGTGGCAAATTGATTTTACAATGCGATTAAGCGGTATTGATGAAAAAATCCGTCTAACAAATCGGGACTTATACGGTCGAGCCGTCTTTTTTGATAATGCCTTTTTGCTGAAACGTAAAAGCGGCAATGTCTACACGCTAGATAGTGGTCGCGCTTATATTGAGGGTGTGAGAGCAGAAATTAAACGGACGGCAGAAGTTACCGTGCCAACGTTACCGGCATCAATCTATATTGATGTTTGTCATCACGCCACAGTTACCGGTGCATATCAGACCGAAATTAAATATTTAACGCAAAGTAAAAATGATTATGTTGGATCGGATGGCTACCAGCACTATGTGCAAATTATCGCAGATATTGCCAGTAACGGCACAATTACAGATAGGCGCTTAACAGATAACGCTCCGCCATATATTGCGGAAAGCAAAAAATCCAGTTCGGTGTCATCAACAAGTAAAGAGACAGTAGCAACAAGTTACGCCGTTAAAACTGCCTATGACAAAGCGGTGGATGGCGTGAATGAAGCCAATGCAGCACAAACGGCGGCGAATAAGGCACAAACGACCGCCAATGCCGCTATTCCAAGCAGTAAAAAATCCGATTCCGTCACCTCAGCCAGCAGCGATACGGTGGCGACCAGTAAAGCGGTTAAAACCGCCTATGACAAAGCTGTAGATGCATATATACGCGCCGAAACAGCCGAAAGTAATGCGAAAGCAGCAAGTTTGCCGATAACTGGGGGAAATCTAACGGGTAATTTAACAGCGCCGTACATTAACGTAACGGGTAGATATATATCTGTTAATACACCTAATAGCGAATTTGGAGGATTTGATGTAATTAGGCAAGGTAATGCTGGTAATTGGTTAAGTAGGCTTGAAGCATTGCCAGATAAACGGTGGAAATTTTGGACACAAGATGCACACGAAATTTTTGTACCTGCTAAATCAGGTACATTAGCGATAGACCATGAAGTTGTACATAAAACTGGCGATACAATGAACTGGTTGGGGATAGAAAACACGGGCGCTTGGTTAACAATTAAAAGCACAGGACAAGCGGCAAGCGGAATCGACTTTATAAATCATAACGGGAGATATCCGCAAGTATCTTTACATGCATTTGACGTCGGGGGTTGGGCTGATGAATTACGTATCTTTGCAACACCGCCTGGCAACGATTACAACACTGACCGTCGTCAGCATGTCATGACTGTGACGCACGAAGGTAATATTTGGTCAAGGATGTACGGCTGGCTTGGCGATAGATTTATGGACAAAACAAAAGCCTATGACAACTGGTATCCCAATCATTATTTAGGTGCGCAAGTGTTCAAAATACCAATTAGGGCTGATGGTTCTGGTTTAAAAATAATTATCATGCAAGTAAATATAAGTAGAGATACCGAACTTTGGTTGCCCGAATCTTTTAATGGTTTTTATATACCGACGGCAACAGATGTTGGGGTCGGTAAATACAGTCTCGGTATAGTAAGCCTAAGTGGTAATCAAGTTAAAGTGTTTTGTTCAGGGTCAAATGTGACTATACAAGTACATTGCATCGGTTGGAGTAATTAATATGAGATTATTTGATATTAACAATTATTGTTTTAGAGATGTAGTTGAGCCAATTCCTGTTGGATGTTATCTGGTAGAAACACAAGATGAGATTAATGCTATTTCTGAAAGTATAACAAGAGGCGGTACAGTTTGGGTGGAAAGTGGTAAATTGCGTTGGTCAGGCAAAGCTCCAAGCTTTTCGCACATTTGGCAGGATGGTAAATGGAGGCTCGATGAGTCAAAACAAGCCGAGCTACTTACCCAACAACGCCAACAAATCCGTAACGCTATCAATACTAAACGCGATGCGTGTGTAAACGGCGGTGTGTATGTGCCGGAGATTGGCAAATGGGTCGATACAGACGAAAAAGGGCGTGCCACGTTGGTAGAAATCAAAGCCGATTTTGACTTAAACGGCAAAACCGAAAGCAACGGAGAGCCACGTATTTTTACCCTGATTTGCGCAGACAACACGGCGCAACCGTTGGATTTTGACAAATTTAAAGCGGTGTGGAATGCGGCGGCGAAGCTGAAAGAGTCAATGTTTGAGAACGCCTACATGCACAAAATTTTACTCGAACAAGCCGAAAAACCGCTTGAATACGATTGGTCGATTGGCTGGTCAGAAACATATGAGGAGCATAAAAATGCGCAAACACAAAAGTAAATTTAAACGTTGGGGTTATCACGTTTTGATTGCCACCGACCAATGGTTTAATGCTTTAACCGGCGGTGGGGCGGATGAAACCTTTTCCAGCCGTTGCTACCGCCGAGCGGTACTTGCCGATAAGCCAAAAGCCCGTTGGCGTTTTTGGTTTCGCTTTGTCAATGCCTTATTTCGTGACCCGAAACATTGCCAGACGGCTTACGAAAGCGAGCTGAAACGGCGACAGTATCCGGAGGATTTTGAGGCTATTTAATTTTTAATTTAATCGCATTGCTAAAAATAATAATAACAATAAAAGGGGAAGTTCAGTGCGTAAACGATACACAAAAGCGCCGTTACCATTTACCGGACAAAAACGGAATTTTTTAAAACTGGTTGAAAAGGCGTTAATAGAAAATATTGATAATGATGGCGAAGGCTGGACAATTATTGATGTATTTGGAGGGTCGGGATTATTAGCCGGAAATGCGAAAGATATTTGCTCAAAAGCGCGGGTTATTTTTAACGATTATGATAATTATGCGGAAAGATTGGCAAATATTAAACAGACCAATCAATTAAGACAGCAACTTGCCTATTGTTTAATTGATGTTAAGCCGGAAGCGAGATTATCAAACGAAAAGAAAAAAGAAATTATTGATATTATTCGCCGTTTTGATGGTTATAAAGATATTAAGGCGTTGACTAGCTGGTTGTTATTTAGTGGCAACGATGTTAAAAGCCTTGAGGCATTATTTAAAAAGTCATTGTGGAATAATTTGACAAAGCGAGATTATCCAGTTGCGGACGATTATTTGAATGGGTTGGATATTGTAAGGATGGATTTTAAAGATTTAATCAATCAGCACCGACACAAAGAAAAGGTGTTATTTTTACTTGATCCGCCGTATATCTGCACCGAACAGTCAACATATAAAAAAGAAACCTATTTTGATTTAATTGATTTTCTGGAATTGATGCGATTAATCAGACCGCCTTTTATTATGTTTTCTTCTGCGAAAAGTGAATTCAATCGTTATATTGATTTTTTAATAAAACACAAGGAGAAAAATTATCGGCATTTTGTTGATGCGGTTGAACAAAAAATTAATGTAAGGGTAAATCATAATGTGAATTATCAAGATAATATGGTTTATAAGTTTTAATAATAAGCGGAATATTCCGCTTATTTTTTAGGAGATATTATGTGGCGATTGGCAACCTTGCAACTTAATCAGGATACGAAAGAAAAATTAAAACAGATACAAAGCGGCAAGGCGCAACAGGTAAATTTATCGGTAGCCGGCACGAAGTTGGGGGTGCATAACTGGACGCACGGCAGCAAAACCAAAGACGGTCGCTATTTGTCGCCGCAAAATGCTATCAAGGCGATCGCGGATAAGTTTGTCGACAAGTCAGACGCTAACCGACCGGCAGGCAGTGTGGATGTGGTCGGCATTATGATTACAACACAAAATATTGATGCGTTTATTGCACAGTTGGAGCAGGTAGCGGTGTTGTTGCCCGATCCAGTGTTTAAACAGTCTTACGACTATGCGAAATCACAAAAAGATTTAGCGGCAACAAAAATGGTTAAAACGCCAACCGTAGGTTATCCGGCTTTTTCACCGGGCGCGGATATTACACCGCAATCAGCGCAAACGCTAAACGGCATAATGCGTAACGCTAATGCGGTTGCAATGGCAGTGCGTGGCGATCCGTCAACGTTAATAAAAAATTTATTGAAAAAAAAGCAACAGCGAGAAGCGGAGAATAAGCAAAAGCTGGATAAATTGTTATCAACGAAAGCGCAAGTTTATGCCTTTTGTGAAACAGGCGAATTGGCGCAAATCGCATTAAGATTAAATAGCGGTGCGCCGTCGTCAGAATATATTTTTACCGCGTTGATTGTTTATGTGGGCGCGGATTTATCAAATATTAGAGGGATGATCATATGAGTTTTTCAGTGGGGTTATTAAATCAACGACGTAGACCGTCAGTGCAATTGTCACTAAACGGCAAGCCGATCTATATGTCAAATATTATTCTCACCGTCAGTATGCGCCGTGAGGAAAAAGATATGAGCGGACAGAAATCCAGCACCAAAAAAACAGATAAGGGAGTGAAAGCGAAAGAGATTGATGTAGTGGGAAACATTGCCTATCGGGACAAGCAGCACCTTACTGATCTGTTTAATTTAGCGGAAGCGGTCGACAGCAAAGGGCAACAGGTGAAATATCGTGTTGCAGCTATCAGCGCAGAGGCGGTAAATATGCGTGAAGTGCAGTTCAGCGAGGAAATTTCCGCCGTAGAGCAGCCTAATTTATTGGCGTGGCAAGTCTCTTTTAAATTGCGCGAGGTCAACAGTGTGAGTGAGAAAAAAGAACAGCGCAAAAAGAAGCCAACAACGAAGATACAAACCGAAGAGAAAGCCACGCAAGCACAGACAACGCAATCTCAATCAACACAAAATAAAGAAAATCCATTGCGAACTAAGTTTGATAAATATTTGGGGAAAAATACCCCTTTAGGAGATTAAGTAGTGAAAATTATCAAAGAATGCTGGATAGCAGGGCAAGAGTATCATATCAGCGATTTAATGGTGGTGCTGGAGCTGAATAACACTGGGCGTGGCTATGTAGTGATTGCCGCAGATGAGGGTGATTTTGTCGGCAAGCCGGTTACGATTAAGGTCGGCACTTATGATTATTTTTATCAATATTTGCAGGGTTTTGTCGAGCAAGAGCAGGACGAGCAGCCGGGCTATAAAAAATTGTTGATTAAAGAAAATGCCGCTAAGTTAGAGCGTGCATTAAATTGTTCTATTCGACACGCCACGCTGAACGATGTTTGCGCTTTTGTGACACAGCAAACAGGAATAGCCGTTAAAACGCCGGCGCAATCTTATGCGACCACGCCAATTCCGAATTTTACCCATTCGGGGTCGGGCTATCAGTTAATTAATAAATTGGGTGATTTATTTAATATTCCCAAATACATTTGGCAGCAGTCGCCGGACGGTTCGGTTTATGTCGGCAGTCATAACGACAGCCGTTGGGCAAGCAGAGCCATTACTGTTGACAGTGCTGATATGCTAGCAAGCGGCAGCAATACTATCACCTTGCCAATTTATGCAGCAATCCGACCGGGTGCGATTATTAATAATCAAGTGATCAGCAAAACGGAATTAGTCGGCGATGAGTTGGTTCTGTATTGGCGAGAAAGTGACAGCAACGGCAAGCCGGAACGAAAATCACCGGGGCGCAATATGATAGAGAAAGAGTTTCCGGAACTGGCAGGTGGTTATCACTTGCCACGGCTGGCAAGAATTGTTGGTGTTGCAGACGCAAGTGCAGGCGGTGATATATCTGATCCATTTCGCCCGAAGTATGCGGTGGAGGTGCAGTTGCTGGATGAAAACGGCAACGATGAAAAGGTCGGCGTTTATTCCGCAGTGCCGTTGCCGGTAACCAGTACAGGGTCGCAGGGCGGTGATTTTGCATTTCCGGAAGTGGGGACGATTGTCGAACTGGGCTTTGCTTATGGTCGGCAGGATATGCCGTTTGTGCGCACAATGTTAGCACAAGACAAAACCGTGCCGGCGGTAGCGATTGGCGAACAGCTCAAGCAGCAACGACCGGAGGTGTACGAACGCACAGACGCAGCAGGCAATAAAACACGTGAAACAGATCAAACCATCACAGATAAATCGCTCAACAGAGTTATCAAAACCGACACGGAAACAAAGCAAATCGGCACAAGCACAAGCGAGATTGACGCAGACAAAACAGTGGAAGTTGGCGGAAACTTGACAACGTCGGTTGTGGGCAATATTACGCAAGTCAGTGCCAGCAATATGACAGTTGGCGTTGGTGGTACGTTGGAGCAGCGCATAAGTGGGTTAATGCAGGTGGTTTCAGAGGAGAAAATCCGACACATTGCGCCGAAGTCTTACGCCGGTTCAGAGGGGCAGAATATTTACAGAATCTTAGAGGAAGCATTGCAGATTATTGCCGATGTTGCCGCAACTGCAGCAAGTCACACTCACGGCAGCTCGCCAACGCCATCACAATCATCAGCATTTGCAAACCAGTCAAGCAGAGCAACAACGGAGAAAGCGAAGTTAACGCCAATAATTGAATAGTTGGCCAACAAGAAATAATAAATAAAAACAATAACATATATAAAGGGCGCAAGCCCTTTTTTGTTGCGTAAAATTTTCCACGTCAAAACGTACGGCACGAAAAATTCACTCGCTCACCCTCGTTTTTTATAATAAATTTTTATGTTTTTTCAGTTAAGTTTCAGTTGGCAATATTGCACCGTTGCTTGTCGTTAGCGGCGTGAAACAGATCACGTTAAAACGATCTTAACTGAAATTTTTTCAGTGAATTACAGCGGTTTTCAGTTTAAGAAATAGTAAAAAAACAAAAGAAATAAGATAAATTATTGAAATAGAAAAGAAAACAATAAATTACGTGAGGTTTTATAGTGAGATTTTTTGCTCAAGCTCAATGATCAACTTATCAGAAAACTGATTAATATCAGCGAGCCAATCATCAAAGCTTACCACATTGCAGGAGTCGGCGTTGCTAATTGCCTTTTTAACTTTTCCCGCCAAAAATTCATCATAGCCATCTTCTTTAACAGCAAGAGAAATTAAAATTTTCATTGCCATCTCCTAATTGTTCGTTATTGCGGATACTTCCGGCGAGAATGAATAACCGTCAAAATTTCAACTCGGTCATCAAATTCACGGTAAACAACACGATAATGACGGCAGAAAGTTTCTCTTGTGTCGTCATTTCGTTGTTTGCCTGTTTTGGGTAAAAGGCGGATAAGTTCAAATTTATCAAAAAATGCTTCCCTTAATTTTGCTGCAGAAGTGACAGAGCCGGTATAATCCGAAACACTATCAAAAATATTACTTAAATCCTTTTTTGCTTGTTCGGAAATAACAAACGCTTTAAGCATATCCCAACATTTCCTCGCGTTTTAATTGTTCTAGTTCAGTCGCCTTGTTTTGAAGTTGTTGCTCGGTTTCCAGTTTCCATTGTTCAAGTGTCACAAAATGCCCATTTTCAATATCTTTCTTACCTTGTTCAATTTTCTTTGTCAAAAATTCATCATAGCCATCTTCTTTAACGACAGAAGAAATTAAATTTTTCATTGCAATCTCCTTATTTTGAAATTTTTCTAAAGATTAAGATAGGGGTAATCGAATAGCTGTGTATATTACGCCCCATCATTTCCTTAATTGCGGAGCTCATTTGAAGTAAATCTGCTTTATTATCTAAAAATTTATAAGGCTGGGTGCCTTTTCGCATAGCTGGATCATTATCAGGTTTGTTTTCAAGAATGCCCACAACGTGCCAACGATCACGATTAATGACGCCATTAGAAAGCACGATATCTTCAGGATTAATTCTCATCGCCTCTTTTTTTAAAGGTAACCAATAATGGTGTCCATATTCATCACGTATATCAATTTGCAAGCTTTTAGGGAAAAGCTGCATAAATTGAGACATTACATGAATAGGGGGAACCTCACTATTATCGCTATCTATTTCGGTAATCATTTGCAAAAGAGGAAGAGCTTTATCTAACAAAGAAATATCAAAGATTCGATATTCTCCAGAAATATGAACAATATTTCCAATATCAGCCTCTGTAATTTTATCTTTAATAAAACTATGTTGACTTAAGAGGTTTAGTAAAGTAAGCGGCAAAGAATAAGAGGCATCATATTCACGAGAATATTTTTGTGAGTCTAGTTGTTGTCCGCCTTTCTCAGCAACAAAAACGTTATTGAGACCAACTTTTGAAGAATAGGAATCGCTTTCGCTAAATTCTTCTTTAAGAGAGGAAAGCACGCCCTGATTAATAAATTGAGCAAGAAAATTTCGCGTTTTAATTTCATCAATATAAATAAAATCAGTAAGAAAATCTATGTTTAGTAAGTCTTGCTCCACATTGTTTGACATCTTCAAACTCCTTGCGTTTTTGTTTTAATCGTTGTTCAGTTTCAGCAAGATGCAATACAGCATCTTGATAAACCTCTTTCTCTTGATATTTTTCAAATTTTAAAAACTGATTTTTTTTCGACATAATAACCTCCTCGTTTTTTAGTCATTATACCGTAAACAGCTCATTTAGAATATGTATAAAAATTAATCACTGTTCTTTGCCATTTTATCTCCTTACATCCCAATAAAAGCAGCTACAACTGATCATTAATAATTAATTTTTCTTCTAAACCTTAACTTCACTGGAGAATAAAGAATTTTCCCGCGTCGTCTAACTACACCATTAATTGACTCCATTCCTATTAATTCCCACCCATTTTTTAAGTAATGATCAATTTCGCTATCAACATCAACACTATCAACGCAAGTATTCTGAAATTCATAAAAAACAGGAACCTTTACTGGAGAACGAGTTACTTTTATATCTCCATTCTTGCCAAGAATATTGTTATTATTCCCTTGCACTTTTTGCTCAATTTTATCAGACATTTTTACTTATCCTTTATAATATGAATATTCCCATTGCCAACCACATTGTTGGAAGAGCCTTGCACGGTTTGGGAAATAGAAGCAGCCTTATTTTTAATGCCTGACATATAGGCTATTGCATCTACTTTCCCTCTTTCATCAAGATCATTAAACGCAATCAATGCCATTTTTTCTTGAGTAGAGAGCTGTTCTGTTTGTTCTCCCCACAGTAAGAAGTCCACAGAAACATTAAATTGATTGGAAATTTTTATCAGATTTTCTAGTGGGATTGTGTTTCGCTTTTTCCAAGAAACTATTGATGCAGCCGTAAGCCCTAAAATTTCCGCGAGTTCTTTGTCCTGAAATACATTAGAAATTTTTTTCATACGATCCACTATTTCAGATGAATTTATTTCAATAGTGTTTTTCACAGAGGTACTCCTATGTTATTTACAATTTAAATCTTTTAAATTATAATTTAAATAAAGTAAATTAAAGCAACATTAGTTACAACAGAAACAAACATAGCACAAAAGGGGAGGATTTCCAATGGAAAACAAGGCTAAAAGTACGCCGATAGTTCGACTAAACAGAGCGACGAGTGTCGCCGTTGAGCGGCTTGCGAAAGAGGAACGCCGCACTGTAGCAAATATGACGCATATCTTGTTAGAAGATGCGTTAAACGCACGCGGCATTTTTTTAAAGTCGGCTGATGGGTGGAGAAAGTGATGATGCAAACAACCACACACACTCCATTTTTCCGCTTGCCACAAACAAGCGGACAAACAGCGGAGGCAAGACACAAAGCCATAGTAACCGGCTATTTTGCTAAGTTACGACAAGAAAAGCTAGATGAACCGGGCGATTTGGTCGAGTGTTGTTACAAACATAACTCCCACGCCGAAAAAAACTTGCTATGCAGTTTGGCAGATTTACCAACACGAGAGCTGCTTTCCGAGTTTGAGCCGGAAGAGCGTAAACGCATTGGTGAAGCGGTGGCAATGTTGTCAAGGTTACGCCACAAATACCCACAACACTTAAATTTAAGAATGTTCTATTAATACAAAACAAGGTGAGAGAATGAAAGTACAAATTAACGCAGCATATGATCATATTAAACCGGCACGCACAGTGCTTTGTCATATTAACTTACCGCAACTCAACAGACTAATCGATCACCGTCGCAGCGTCGTGAAATTTTGCCTTGAAGACGTAATGCAAAATATTGACGACGAGCAAGCACAGGAATTGACACTATATCACCTCAAAGAGCTGAACAGATTGCAAACCTTGAAAAAAACGATTGTCGCCTTAAACAGTGAGGAGGTGCGCTAATGCAAGCCATTTTTATCGACAGCACCGACCGCATCAAAATTGAAGCCACATCAACCGGTTATCAACAAACTATTTACCGCCTGGATCTAAATTTAGGGATGTGGAAAGAAGTGCATAGCACTGAATTTAAAAGCCCTAATCTAATGCTATTAAGCCTCACTGCCGGTGAGTTAGCAACGGCAGAAGATACGCTGGAAGCACAAATCAACAAATTCATTGAATTAGCAGAACAGTTCAAAAATGAACGCATAAGATTGCAATCAGAGGAGTAATGCAATGTTTGGGTGCAGACAGCAGGAGCAGGCAAAGCCAAGCCATAACGAGCAATCGCCCGTTATAGCGGACGCTATGCCGAAAGCAACGCAGAGATCGTTGTCAGCACCTCACCTTACCCCGGCACAACAAGAAATTATGTTGTTGTCGCCGGAAAGTTTAAGCAGCGTTGAAAAGTGGATTGAAATTTTACCGCGTCAGCAACAGCGAGAGCATTTTCGCAAACTATACGTGCAGGCATATAAATCTGTTAAAGATGACGGTTCAATAGCCTACAAAGTTGGCAACAAACAACGCAAACACGCTAACGAAACCTTACGCGAATTTGTCGAGCATCGCCTCGCATTGGTGTTGTCACAATATCACATCAATTTAAACTGGCTGGACGCTAAAGGCTTTGCTTATGAATACGACCAAGCAATGGAAGAAGCTAAACAAAAAGCCTTGCAAACGGCAAGGCAACGTTACGAAAAACAGCTTAACAGCCGTGAACGCTTAACGCCGGAACAAGTGGCAGAAATCAACGCAGAATACCAAAACGAACTGTACGAATTGCATCAACAAGAGCAAGCAGATCAGGCAAAACAGCACGCCAAAAAAGAAAAAGCGTTGAAAGATAGCCGATTACCCTTTTTTCTACTCACGCCAAAACGCCTCGACGAATTGGCGGCATTATTGGCGTTAAAGTTAAGCGATATGCAATATCAATTCATCAAAGAACAAGCCGAAAAAAACGAGGCTTACAGCAACGAACAAAAAAACGAAATCTTTTTAGCACTATATCACCGTTGCGGTGAAGTGCTGGAAAATATCGGTTTGCCCATTCAAAAATGGGAACAATACCGCCGCACCGGCACGTTAAAGCCGGAACAGGTAGACAGAGCCTTGATCACCATCAGCAAAGAAGACCGCTGGAAACGCCGTCTATATCGAGAACACAGAAGACAGCTTGAACACGTTGCTATCGCCGCTGGAGAAGTGCAAAAAAGAATAGCACCTTATGTATCAAACCAATGCTTTTCCGAATGGCGCGCAGCCAAAAAAAGCAATTTTGATTTTCTAAAATCAATGGCATTAGAAAACATTGATGATCCGGATGAACGCGCCGATTTATTAAGTATGTATCAACGTTCTTGCAGTAATCCACAAATTCGCCGCATTGAGATGACCGTTCAGATTAAGGGTATCGAAGAGTGGTCGGAAGAAAACGGCTTGCAAGGTTACTTTATCACCTTGACCGCCCCATCAAAATATCACGCTAAAAAAATCAACGGTACAGACAATAAAAAATACAACGGCGCAAGCCCGAAACAAACGCACCAATATCTTAACCGAGTGTGGACGCAATATCGTTCCTTGCTAAAAAAGCACGATATCAGCTTGAGCGGCGTGCGTGTTGCCGAACCACATCACGACGGCACGCCGCATTGGCATTTATTGGTTTACTTCAAGCCGTATCAAGCGGAACAAGCCTTAACCATTTTTAAAGAAAAAGCTTTTGCAGAAGATGGCGACGAAAAAGGCGCAGAAAAACACCGTTTTAAAGTAATGGCAGTTGAAACCGGCAATCCGAAACGTTCCGCCGTAGGTTACATAATGAAATATTTACAAAAAAACTTAGACGGCTTTGCCACAGATAACGCAATGAGTGATGAAGCCGACATCACCTTCAAAGACAACGCTAAACGCGCCAATGCGTGGGCGAGCATTTGGGGTATTCGTCAATTTCAATTCTTCGGTGTGGCAAGCATTGGTGTATGGCGTGAATTACGCAAATTAACCAAAAAGCAAGAGAATGACACGATTGACAAAGGCAGAGCCATTGCCGACGTGGGCGATTTTGCCTCAATGCTGCAGTTGCAGGGTGGCGCAGGTGCAAGTCGTAAAGAACAACAAATTGTACTGCACTACATTGACAGTGATCCGAACGCAGACGGCTTAACCTATAGAAAAGTAGTTGGCGTGCAAGAAAATCCGAAAAAGGTTGTCAATCCGGAAATTGTCTACACCAAGACAAAAAAATGGCGCATCGTCAAAAAAACAGCGGAAGAGCAGCAAATCAGCACGCAGAGTGACGCATCAGCAGAAGTGCAAGACGTGATAGAAGAAAATGACGTTGTCACGTGGCACGAATTAAACAATGGCGGGCTTGCCCGCCCTAGGACTTGTGTCAGTAACTGTAACCGCCTAAAAATTAAACAAAAACTAAAAAATGAGCTAAAACAGCTTTTAGGATACTGTACAAATGCACATATCAATTACTTAATGGAGGGAAATAGGCTAATTATTAATCGAAAACAATACATTCAGTTAAAAAATGAACGGTTATTAATGTTTGATTTACAACCAAATTCAGAAAATGACAGCGAGCAACGCTTGCGAGAATGGGCAAGAAGCCACAAAAACACACTAAATATTAGCGAAGAAGTATCTTTTTAAAAATATTGATTAACTTTAATGCAACAATAGGAGTAAAAAATGCAACAAGAAAACAATCAACAAGCTATCACTAATGAAATGATTTGGAACAAATTGAAAAAAATGGATGACAAATTGCGAGTGATAGAATTTTTAATCCGCTCAAAAGAAGTGGATGAAACCAGCACCGAACTATGGACAGTGCAGAATGTTGCCGATTATTTCCAATTCTCGCAAGGGCATTTGTATCGAGTGATTTTTGCAGATCCGGATTTTCCAAAAGCAATAGAGGTGAAGGCACAGAAAAAGCAAGAGCCAAAGCCAACAGCAGAGCAAGAGTCAAAGCCAACAGCAGAGCAAGAGTCAAAGCCAACAGCAGAGCAAGAAACGAAATCAGAACAGAAAACAAAACCAGAGCCAAAACCGCGACAACGTTGGATGGCTGGAGAAGTGGTTGCCTTTGCCAAACGCAGAGCGAAGAAAAAGGCAGCCACAAAATTGGCATATAGAGAAGCATTAATCAAGTAATAACGAAACCTTTTTCATATCAGGGGCATAATAGGTGTTTTGCAAAATAGACAAATCACGATGCCCCGAAATTTTGGCCAACGTCATCACATCAACTTTTTCTGCCAACCTTGTCAATGCCTCACGCCGGGTGTCGTGAAAATGCAAATCATCAATCATTAACCGTTTTTTTAATTTTCTAAATAACGCATCTAATTGAGAGGATTTTAACTGGAAAACGCTATCATCACGCCGCATCTGTTTCAGCAGTTGCAAAATAGCAATTGCCGTTTTAGAAAGCGGCACATCACGCGACCAGCCGTTTTTCGTTTGCGGCAGGTGTGCAATGCGGTCTTCAAAATAAACATTATTCCAGGTTAAGCCGACAATCTCACCGGCACGCATTGCCGTTTCAATGGCGAACAAAATCGCTGCACCGACTCTTGCCGTGGCGGTAGTTGGCACCTCATCAAATGAAAAGCCCGAATTATCAAGCAACGCCTTGATTTCCGCTTGACTATAACGGCGAGTACGAGGTTTGGCAGCGGCAGGTTTTCTAATGCCTTTCATTGGGTTGGCGTGCAACAGTTTCCATTCATTGATAGCGACATTGAAAATATTGCTTAATGTCGACCATTCACGACGAACAGTTGACGGAGAAACCGATTTAAGCCGGTCATCACGCCAGCGAATAAAATCAAGGTCAGAAATATCTTTAAGCGACTTTTGAGCGACAGGCAACCGCTGAAAACGACAAAGCACTTGCGCCTCTTTTCTTGCCCCACGTTTTCGTGGTGTCACTTCTTCAATGTAACGGTCAATCACCGCATAAAATGGCACATCAACCACATCAAGGTATAAACCGGTGTCGATTTGAGCCTCAATATTATTAGCCCAAACAATCGCCTCTGATTTAGTGCGAAAAGTTCTAGATTTTGAAACGCCTTTTTTTCTGATTTGAGCGCGCCAACGCCCATTACGCTTAATAAAGGTTGCCATATTGAAAATATCCTATTTAACTTGTGAAAAGCGGTGTAATCCGATTGTAATTCTGGTGCAATTTGATGTTATTACACGCAAAACCAGATCACAACAACGGAAAAAATAGAAGTAACAAAAGCAACAAAAAGCGTTATAAATCAACACTTTATTATAATAAAAAGCAACAGATCACAAAGCTAAAAAGGATGGATTTTTTACAATGGTGCGACCGGGTGGACTCGAACCACTGACCCCCACCATGTCAAGGTGGTGCTCTAACCAACTGAGCTACGGTCGCATTGTAAAAACGGACGTTATTATAGAGTGAAAAAAAAGAATTGCAAAAGATTTTTTAATAGAAAAGAATCAATCGCTTAAAAAGATAGCATTTTTATCAAAAAGTTTAGATTTGAATTGTTATAAATCATATTTTTTAAATTTGTCTTCTTTAGAAGAAATAGTAAGTAGTCAAAAATCCATCAACTTTGATCTTTTTAATGAAAACTTTCATTTATTTAATATTTATATGTATTGGAAAAAGAAATTATATATTTATAATCAAGTTTTCATTTTTATGAAAAACTATATAAAAATCTTAATGAAAAATATCTTATCTATTCAATTCTTTATTTGAGATTCTATATACTTCACCACTTTTTTTAATATCTAATAAAATTTATGCTATTACACTCTATTCTTCGATTTAAATATACTAAAGTTGCATTTTTTGTTTCATCTATTTTAGCAAGTGCGGTGGCAAATGCTTCTCGAGTTCGTGCGGATATTGATTATCAATATTTCCGTGATTTTGCAGAAAATAAAGGTCAATTTACAGTTGGTGCAAGTAATATTCCTATTTTTAATAAAAATAATGAAAAAATTGGGATAATGATGCAAGGAATACCTATGCCTGACTTAAACATCGCTAACAAAAATGGTGGATTTGCCTCATTAATTGATAATGCTTTTGTAAGTAGTGTTCAACATAATAGAGGATATGGCAGTGTCCAATTTGGTGATCAGGATAATAAACCTGATTCTCATACTTTTGATTATTTACTGACTAGCAGGAATGAAATGACGTCAGGAGAAAATGGATACTTAAAAAAACCTAGGGCATACGAAACAGATTATCACGTTCCGCGCTTGCATAAGTTAGTAACAGAAGTTGCGCCTATATCGGTAACAGATGCTTTTATTGAAAATAATGATAAAGAAAATTATAACACTTATGGCATTAATGGTAGTGGACGTTTTTTAAGTTATGTCCGTGTAGGAAGTGGAGATCAATCTGTTTATGATCTAGTAGAAAATAAGATTACAAACATAACTGATGCTTATAATTTTCTAACAGGTGGTGGAATACTAGGTGTTCATTCAGTGCAAGGGCATACATTATGGTCAAAAGGAAACAAATTACCGGATAACACTTGGGTACAGGATTCAAGAAGCTTATTTGGAACTGATTATGGAGTAATGCCAACGTGGGGAGATGCTGGAGATAGCGGTTCACCATTACTGGGTTATGATTCTAAGTTAAAGAAATGGGTGGCTGTTGGTGTATTAATTGGTGGAACACAACCGCCTAATGCACCGTATATCACTGTTTTTAACATACATTACCCAGGTTATATTAAATTGGTTAAGGATAAGTTTACTGCTGGCATTGTTCAAAATAATACAAATACAGAATGGGAGTGGGCAGTAGATGATAATGACAAATCAACAAGCCATATTCATTCTGAGCAAGCATCATTAAAAGTGAATTTATATAATGAATCTTTATCCGCCAATGATAGTCACCAATCTCGTCCATCAATTGATTATGGACAAGATGTAATTTTTAATGGTGATACTGATGGAAAATTAATCCTAAACCAAGATATTAATCAAGGAGCGGGAGCACTTTATTTTAATACCAATTTTACAGTTGCACCAAAAGAAGATCAAACTTGGCTTGGTGGTGGTATTTCCATAGCCGAAGGGAAGTATGTTGTATGGAAAGTGAAAAATCCAGAAAATGACCGTTTATCAAAAATTGGTGCTGGAATGCTTTATGTAAATGGTAAAGGCAAGAATTTAGGGGATATCAGTATCGGTGATGGCACTGTTATTTTTAATCAGCGTGAAGATGAGAATGGGCTAAAACAGGCATTCAATAAAGTAGGCATCACTAGTGGGCGACCAATTTTAACTTTAAATAGTGAGGATCAAATTAATCCTGATAATCTTTATTTTGGTTTTCGTGGTGGGCGTCTAGATTTAAATGGAAATAGCTTAACTATGCAATATATTCGCCATAGTGATTCTGGGGCACAGATTGTTAACCATAATACTAACATAGGTGCAACACTAACACTTACAGGAACAGAACCTTTCACTGCTGATCAGATACAATGGGGACAACACGGAGAAAAAGGTAAAGATCTGTATGAATATAAAAATCAATGGGCTGCTGGCAGAACAGATTATTTTGTGTTAGTTGGTGATGAACCTTGGAGATACTATCCAACCAATCAAGATAGTTCAAAAAATTGGAAGTTTATCAGCAGTGATAAAGCAACAGCTATGCAATTTATTGTTGATAGTAAAAATACATCAACAGAATTTCGTTATAAAACTTTTGAAGGAACTTTAGGAGAAACTGATTTTAACAAAGGTAGTAATGGAGCATTAGATGTTATTTATCGCCCCAAAATAGCTAATTCAACACTTTTACTTAATGGAACGATAAATTTGAATGGTAATTTAGAGGTTGAAGAGGGCAATGTTATTATTTCTGGGCGTCCAGTTCCACACGCAAGAGACATTAATAATAAAGAAGTGATATTGGATAATGAGTGGATAAATACATCTCATACTACGTCAGCAATGATAGTTAAAAACAGTGCTACTTTGACGATTGGTCGTAATGTTAGTGAAGTAAATACGATCTTTTCAGTAACTGACAAAGCTGTTTTAAATTTAGGATATCAGTCAGGGCAGGATGTTTGTTATCGTTCAAACTATAATGGTAATACACAATGCAATAAACCAAATTATTCTCAAGAGGTTCTAAATACTATTCCTCAAACATTAGTGAAAGGACATATTATTCTAGACAATGAAAGTACAGCTAATTTAAGTAATGTAATATTTCAAGGAAGGGCTATTGCTAAAGCAGGAACACATATAAATCTTTTTTCCAATAGTCTGTGGGAATTAACACAAAACAGTCAAGTAGGTTATTTAACTTTAGAGGATAATGCTCATATTGTACTAAAAAGCCGTCGTAATGGTTATACTAATTTAATTGTTCAAAATGATCTCAATGGGCAAGGTGTCTTAGATTTTAATACAAACATAGGTTCCTCATTAGGAAATAAATTAATAGTTAACGGAGCACTGCGAGGATCTTTAACTTTATTAGTTAAAGATCAAGCAAAAACATTATCTACAACAGATTCACTTACACTGATTCAGTTTAATCCAAATGAAGAAAATAATTTCACATTTATTTTGCAAAATAGTGAAAATGGTGAACCTTATGTTGATGCTGGAGCTTGGCGTTATAAAGCTAAAAAGAATTTAGATGCCATTGTTTTAACAAATCCTTATGTTAATCCGGATGCTCCGGAAAATATAAAAGAGAGAATAAAAGAAAAAGCAGCAGAATTACAAGCAAAACAAGCTGA
>NZ_JPXY01000034.1:0-26225 GCF_000771895.1 Gallibacterium genomosp. 2 | reverse complement strand
TCAGATCACTTATTAGAGTAGTATTAATGGTGTTTGGATAGGCCATAGATTACCCAAACACCATTTTTAAATTTTAATAATTTATGCAATAAATCTTACTGTCTATATTCAATTAGTTATTCGGCAAATGATACAGTCTATTTTTATACAGATAACTTCCCCACAGTGCATAAGTGAGCGCCTCTTTTTTCATCTTGTCCGGAACTTCAGCCGGCGTTAACTTTTTCTGTGTTGTATCGTAGATAAAACCTTGTGGTTGTTTATTTTCTTCTAAAATTACCACCTGATGCTGAGCATTCATTAAAGCCATAGATTTATCAAACTGCATCAATGCCCTATTGGGGCTATATTTAGTTAAATCAAAGCCTAACATTGGATATTGTGCATTTATTCCAATTAATGATAACAATGTCGGAGGCATATCTATTTGGCTAACTAAACGATCATCTACTTTTGCAGTAATACCATCACCAATAATCAATGCTGGAATATGGAAATGGGCTATTGGAACAAGCACTGCACCGGAAACACGCGAATCGTGATCAGCAATTACTAAAAAAACCGTATCTTTCCAATATTTTGACTGTTTAGCACGTTTAAAAAACTCACCTAATGCGAAATCAGCATACTTTGCTGCATTATTTCGTGTAGCTTTTGGTTGTTCATAAAGTGAAATTTTATTATCCGGAAATTCAAATGGATCGTGATTACTTGAACTGAACACTAAACTAAAAAACGGCTTACCCTGTTGTGATAACTTTTCAAACTCCTGATCGGCACGGATAAAAAGGTCTTCATCCGAAACTCCCCAAGTTCCTTTAAACATTGGGTTAGGATAATCATTTTCATCGATAATCTTCTCAAAACCATTACCATAGAAGAAACTTGCCATATTATCAAAATGTTTCTCACCACCATAAATAAAAGAAGTATGATAGCCATTGCGTTTCAGCAAATCAGCAATAGTAAAAAAATTCGTCTGGCTATTTGGTAATTTAACAACAGAACGTGCCGGAGTCGGCGTAAATCCAGTAATGACCGCTTCAATACCTCGTACCGAGCGTGTTCCGGTTGCATATAAGTTCTCAAACCACCAACCTTCTTTGCTTAATTGATCCAAATTCGGTGATAACGGTTTGCCTTTTAATGTTCCAACAAATTGTGCTCCTAAACTTTCCTCTAGAATAATCACTAAATTTTTAGGCTTGCCTTGATAAGTTGCTTGATTTTGGCTTAATAACGGAATATCACCCTCAATATAATCCTCTGCTGGGCGTGGATGTAACGCTTTTAATATTGCCAACATCTCCTCTGTCGGTAAACTACCATAAACCGCAGCTGCATTTTCCTCATCCCCCATCTGTTGTATAGCAAAAATCACAGAATATCCTGAGTTTAATACTAAAGAGTTAACTAATGGATCGGATGAAAATGCTACCATTGAAGGATTAATACCACGATGTGCGAAAGTTGATCGTGCCCCAATAAATACAAATGCGGCTGTTAACAATGCCACCAATGGGCGGTATTTCCATTTTCCCGCCTCAGCATAACGTGTAACATAACCAGCTAGTTTCCAATATGCCCAAATTGCTAACAAAGTTACCACAAGCGAAATAATCATTGTCGCCAAATGTCCTTTTGCCAACATAGTGAACACCTCTTTAGGATTCACTAAATATTCAACAAAAAGCCGATTCGGACGGAAATCATAGGTACGAATAAATTCTGGTGTAACTAGTTCCATAAAAAGAATAAATACTGATCCCACTGTCAATCCAATACGTAAAATAATACGCATTACTTTACCGATTAGTGATTGATCCAAGAATAATGCGGAAAAAAGAGCAAATAGACCAAATAACCAACACAGTGAAACCACATCCATCCGAATTCCTTGCATCAATAGAGGAAACCAACCATTTACCGCATCAACACGTTCTTGCTGCCACAATGCTAATCCGATTCGGCTCAAGGATAAAATTACTAAATTCAGCAAGAAAAAGTAGATCACCGGATAAAGAGAAAATTTTCTAAACATACCACCCTCAGACATAAGTCTCTTTTTATTTATTAAAATTATTTCTTTAAAGGAATATTACAAAATAAACCTCTAATACCAAACGGTTATTAGAGGTGATTTCAAATAAAGAGTTCAATTTATTCGTCTATTATTTGTGTTGTCAGATAAGGATTATATTGTTTTTCATAACCTATCGTTGTTAATGGTCCGTGCCCGGCAACAACTTGCATATTATTATCTAATGGCCACAATTTATTTTTGATACTATCGATTAATTCCGAGAAACTGCCGCCTTGGAAATCAGTTCGCCCAATACTCTGTCTGAAAAGTACATCACCGGTAAAAGCAATATTTTCAGCCTTATTAATGAACCCGATATGCCCAGGTGTATGCCCTGGCAAATGCAGAACATCAAATGTTAACTTACCAATCGTGATAACATCGCCCTCATTTAACCAACGATCCGGCAACAGTGGCGCACAATAAGGCAAACCGAATTGAGAAGCTTGCTCCGGCAGTGCTTGTAACCAATATTCATCAGATTTTTCCGGCCCTAAAATATCAATATTTAAGTCACGTTTTAATTTTGCTGCGGCACCAACGTGATCCAAATGACCGTGCGTTAATAAAATAAACTTTGCAATTAATTTGTTATCTTTTAGAAATTGAAGAATTTTTTCTGCATCTCCACCCGGATCAATAATCGCCGCATTCTTCTCATCATCCCAAACTACTGAACAGTTTTGCTGAAACGCCGTCACCGGAATAATTTGAACATTCATACTCATTTTTTAACTTCTAAACATTATCAACTACCGCGCCACGTTCTGACCGGACCGGTATCAACGTGTACAAAATTACTGCGCGGATAATAACCAACACCGCCGTTTTTTAACGACTGTGCCACTTCACGCACTCTATTTAATGCAACATTATCAATACGAAAATCTATCGCCTGCCCACGCATATGATAACTGTTGCTCGCCACGCCTTTACTGCGACGATGCATTGCCGCATTAGTTGCCGGCGCACGATAACCGCAAATCACTGAAATTTCACAAGAACGTAAGCCTAAACGCGACTGAATTTGGTAAAACTTCATAAATAATTTTGGATCCATATTGTGAACCAAATTACTGCGTCTATCTCGCATTAAATAATTTAATTTTTGTAATTCGGATTTTGCCAATCCTTTATTCGGTGAAAAAGGTGAACTTAATTTTTCACCTGTATTGATATTTTTAAAGTGTAGGATTTTAGGTGCTGCTGTGGATAATGCTGCCAAAGCGGAGTTGGCTACAAATGAGCTTCCTAGGATAATTCCGCCTAACGACAACCATTTACGGCGTGATTGATCAATATTTCCCATTTCCCTTTCCTATCGCTAACTAAAAAACTGGTTTCCTATTTTCAATACACAAAATTTATTTTATACATTATTGACTCAAAATAAGCTACTTAGTAGCAACTTTTCTATAGTAAATAGCGAGCCTGCAATAAATAAGAGATTAAAAAAGGCTATTGCATAAAGAATAGCCTTTCGGATTATACTGATTTTTGCTGGTGATTAAAGCAAATATTGTTGCAATAGCGATTTATTTTCTTCATTTAATGATAATTTTTGATCATAGCCATAAATATCTGCAACGGTATGGATTTCCCCCTGCGCATCTGCCCACGCTGTTACATAATAAAGATAGACCGGATTAGTAGACTGAATCGGTACAGAAACAGTTTTACGACTTTTTAGCACTTGTGCTTTTTTATCAACACTCCAACCTGCTTCCGTTAACAATAAAGTCGCTAATTCATCCGATTTATTGACACGAATACATCCGGAACTGATCGCGCGGTTTTTATTATTAAACAGACGATGATTAGGTGTGTCGTGCAGATAAATGGCATCTTTACTCGGCATATTAAATTTAAAATTACCTAATGCACTATCACCGCCCGGCGCCTGACGCAAACGATATGGGAAGCGTTTTGCCGTCATATTTTCCCAATCGATAGTATAAGGGTCGATAGTATTACCTTTGCTGTCAATGATGGTATAACCGTTACGATAAATATAACTCGGATCTTTGCGAACCTTCGGAATTAAATCTTCATTAATTAAGCGCACCGGCGCATTCCACGGTGGATTGACCACAATATTGCTCAGTTTACTCATCATTACCGGCGTTTTTCTCGCTTTTTTACCAACAATAACACGTGAACTTAAAATTTCCTCACCGTTACGATAATAATGTAATTGAAAAGTTGGAATATTCACAAAAATTCCGGTTTCAAAATCCGGAATAAAACGCAAACGCTGTAAATTAATCGCTAATTTTGCTAATACGTTATTATCCGCTGTTGATTTTGTTAATTCAGACAAAATCGTTTTTTTGGTTTGTGCATAACGATGATTGACTTGATCAAATTTAGCGACAAAGGCTGCCAACTGTTGCTGTGATACCGCATCCAACCACGCATTAATTACCTCATCACTTGGCAACTGTGCGCGATAACGATAACTGTCATAAAGCCAATTTTGTGCATTTGAACGCACATTGGAAACATAATTTAAATAATTCAACCAACTATCACTTACTAAAATATCAGCAGCCAAACTATTTTTCTCTACGTGCGAAAGCCTTTCCAATTGTGCTTTTACATCATTGGAAACATTGGTCAAGCCTAATAACGCATAATCTTGCAAAAATTGATTTTTCGCATTTTCATCTTGCCAAATAGGAGAAAAATCTCTAGCCGCATAAATTTCAGCCAGCTTTTCCGGAAATACCAACTGAACATCCTTCATCACCTCTTTCAACTTCAAAAGCTGTGCCTGTGTTTGATCTTCAGTTACCACTGCAACCGTACTCTCTTCCTGATTATTCTTATTCTCCGTCCCGTTCTCTTCCGCAAACGACGAGGTAATCATCAATGATGAGAGAAACATTGTGGTTAAAACGTGTTTTTTAAGCAACATAATTAACCTCCTGATTAATCCTTAAGTATTGAAATGTTTGAATAATAGTGTACAAACCAACTATAAAATTTTAAATCTATCAAACGCTCTAAATCTAAAAAAGAGGTGGAGAGACAATCCCTCCACCTTCTTTATTCTATAACAAAAAATTACAAAAGCTGTAAATTAATTTTGTTTTTGTGGCAACATATCCGATGCCATATGTTCAACTTCTTTCAATACAAAATCTGGTGCCTCATAATCTTTTGGTAAATCATCCAATTTTTTCAATGGTTTCTTACCTTCACGTTTAAATCTTGCATTTAGATCTTTTAAACGTTTTGCATCGTCTTTATCGTTCTCTGCTTTTCTATCCGCCAAATTTAATGAAAGGAATTTACGTTGATTGCGTCGATCTCTCGTTTCAATATCCTGATTCAATACGATAAATTCAGGATCATTTGCCACTCTGGCTTTATGATTTTCTGACAATTTCTTAATTAAATCAGACAAATCTGCAACACGAGTATATTGTGCTTCAGGAATTTTATCCCACGCCAATGCATTATCCTCTTTACTTTCACCATATTCAGATTCATCAATAAGCTCGGCAATCTTAATATCTGGAGTAACCCCTTTTAATTGAGTGCTTCCACCATTAATACGATAGAACTTCTGAATAGTGTATTGAATTGCGCCTAAAGGTGTCGGATCAGTGTCATAAATAAAGTTTAACGGTCTACTTTGTTGCACAGTACCTTTACCGAAAGTGTCTTGACCGACAATGATCGCACGCCCGTAATCCTGCATTGCCGCTGAAAAAATTTCTGATGCCGATGCGCTGAAACGGTCAACAATCACAATCATTGGTCCGTTATAAAGCTGTTGCGGATCAACATCATCGTGCACACGGATACGGTTGAAAGCATCACGCACCTGAACCACCGGACCGTCACTAATAAACAAACCGCTTAAGCTGACCACTTCCGGCAAAGAGCCGCCACCATTATTACGAAGATCAATCACTAATGCTTCTGCATTTTTCTGTTTCATCTCTGCCAATAATTTAGTGACATCAACCGTTAAGCCATTATAAAAACTTGGAATAGTAATCACAGCAATATTGTGATTATCCACTTTTTCCATTTTTAATTTGGCTGCACGATCTTCAATACGCACCTTATCACGCACTAAAGTGACAATACGCGTTTTGCCGGTTTTTGCCGATTCCAATTCCAAGCGAACAGTTGTGCCTTTTTTACCTTTAATTTTCTCAACAACATCATCAAGACGCCAACCGACCACATCTTCGATTTCACCTTTCTTGCCTTGTCCGACACCAATGATTTTGTCACCCGCTTTAATTTTTTTACTTCTATCCGCCGGCGCACCCGGTACCAGTGATTTAATAATGGTTTCATCATCTTCCGATTGCAATGTCGCTCCGATTCCCTCTAATGAGAGATTCATATCTTCGTGGAAACTTTTCGCATTGCGCGGTGAAAGATAACTGGTGTGAGGATCCAATTCACGAGCAAAAGAGTTTAAAAACAGTTGCGTAATATCATCCGCCTTGGTCTGTGTTAAGCGTTTAATCGCCAAATTATAACGTTTTGTCAATTTTTTCTTAATTTGTGACCAAGATTTCCCTTGCAAACGCATAGAAATGACATCGTTTTTAACACGCTCTTTCCATAATTTATCCGCCTCTTCTTCTGTTTTCGGGAAAGGCGCTTTACTACGATCAATTTCAATCTGATCGTTTTCTTTTAAATTCGGTTCTTTATCCAACAACGAAAGTGCATAGCTATAGCGTTGATAACGGCGTTGTTGCAACAAATCATACATCGCAAAAGCCGCGGTTAAATCGCCTGCATTCAAATCATCATCAAAATGTTTTGCATATTTTGCCCGCAACTCATCAACATCGGATTGCAAAAATGTATTATGGCTGTAATCCAAAAAGTCGATATAACGATTAAAAATCTTTTCCGACAATGCATCATCTAAAGAAAACTTCTTGTAATGTGATTGAATCAATCTTGATGTTACACGTTTTGCTTCCAATGAATTTGAATCGGATGGTGCCGGGACAACAATTTTATCTGCGCTGATATCCGGTTTTGCCGCCCACGCCGGCACATTCACAAATAACGTACCGATAACGATACTTAGTGCCAATTTCTTGAACTTCATTACGTTCAATCCTCTTAATTCTTATAAACCCATCAATCAATTTGAACTTGCGTTAGAAACAGAAAGCAGGCGATCACCTGCTTTGTTATTTCTTAACCTTTCGTCTATCACAATTGGAATACACGATCTTCAGTAACGGTTAAGACCAATCCTTGTGCCAATTCGACACGAACATTATCTTTGCCTACCGCAATTACGGTTGCAACCTGTGTTTTTTCACCGACTTTAATCTTGACTTGTTGTGATTCTTGCAAAGAAGCCAAATCCGCTGGCACTAAATTCAGTTTGCGTCTAACAACATTTCTGCGCGGTTTGTTATTCGGTTTACGTGCTGCTCGATTTTCTTTCTGTTGCGGACGATGGCTTGCATTTTTTGCTTTGCTTTCACGCAAACGTTGTTCCGCGTGTTCAATATGTTGTTGCTCCACTTCACCACATTCGTTGCCGTCAAGATCAACACGTTTTGCCCCCGCTTTATAACCGTATAAATAACGCCATCCGGCAGTATATTGACGCAATGCCCGACGAATTTGTGTGTTGGAAACGGTATCATCATCTTTTAATCTAGCAATAATATCTTGAAAAATACCGATTTTTAACGGTTTTGCTTCGCCCTGTGTTGAAAAACAGCGCGGAAATTTTTCTGCTAAATAAGCGATTGTTTGGTTATTTTCTTGGAATTTATTTTTTGAAGGTGCAACATTTGCTGCTGGTTGCTGATTCGCTGTTTGGTTTTCTGTTTCTAACGACATAGTCCTACTCGTAATACTTGGTTAAATTGCCCTGTTATAGACATTAATTATGATTCATTGTGTCAATCTTTATCATAAAAATCTGCATTTTTAGTTTAAAGATTGACGCCTTGGAAATTCAAATCGATAAGATTATTTACTTGTATATTTTCCCTTTATTTATATACTTGTTCAACAACTTTTATTGGCTTATTTAAACTAATCATCTTATTTATTCAAAAATTTAATGCAAGTTAGACGTTTTTCTCCACTCTCCGCAACAGAACAGGCAATTTGTTGCGATATTTGCGACCACGCCATCTCTTTACCGGCGCTAAACGCAAATCAAAAAGCAAGCTGCCCACATTGTCATCACGTTGTCAGAGTCGGTGGTCTATGGAGTTTAAAGCGTTGTTCCATTTTGGCACTTTCCATTTTAATTTTGATGCCGTTCGCTTTCACCTTTCCACTGTTGAATATTCAACTGCTAGGTGTACCGGTTTACACCTCAATTTGGAGCGGTGTTTGGAAAATGGCGACTGAAGGCTATCCTTATTCTGCATTTTTAGTGCTATTTTGTGCAATTGTCATGCCGGTTTCCTATATTGTTTTGATTTTACTGTTGCAACTTTGCCGTCTTTTTCACCTACGCGCAAGAATGTTGTTGATGTCACTCAACTATATCCGTTCTTGGGTAATGCTTGATGTTTATTTAATTTCGCTTGCGGTGGCAGCATTTAAAGTGCGTGAATACGCCGATATTTCGTTTACGCTTTATCTTATTCCTTTTGTTTTAGTCACATTTTTAACCATCTTGCTGTTTACTAAAACATCACCGAAACAATTTTGGGATCTCTTTTATCCGCCACAATTCCAACAAAATCAACATCTTTGCTACTGTAAAACCTGTGGTTTAAGCTTTCCTGAACAAGCTGCTCCCGATCATATTTGCCCACGCTGTCACGCTAACACTGCATTAGATAAAAATTTAGTATTACAACGTACTTGGAGCACGTTAATTGCCGGCGCAATAATGCTGTTACCCGCCAATTTATTACCGATTTCCGTTGTTTATGTGAATGGTGCGCCGAGTGCAGATACGCTAATTTCCGGCGTGATTACCTTTATTGAAATGGGCAATTACAGCATCGCCGCTATCGTATTTATCGCCAGTATTTTTGTGCCGATTTCTAAGGTGTTGATTATGTTGTACCTTTTATGTTGCATTCATTTCGGCTATAGCAAAAATATTCACTTTCAGATGAAACTGTTTGAAATCGTTCATTTTGTCGGACGTTGGTCTATGTTGGATCTGTTTGTGCTGTCGTTAATGATGTCCTTAGTTACGAGAGGACAAATTATCAGCTTTTCGGTCGGTCCTGCCGCCATTTATTTTGGTCTTGCTGTTTTTTTGACAATGATTTCAGCAGAAGTTTTTGATACGCGTTTACTTTGGAAAAATTATGAAGCAAACAAATAATAACATTCCTACCTCAATGTCAGCCAAGATTTCCGCCATTAAGCGGATTTCACCATTTTGGTTGTTGCCGTTTATCGCATTTTGTGTCGGCATCGTGTTGTTTTATCAAATTCATCAGGAGCAAGGTGAAAAGATAACCATCTTTTTTTCTGACGGATCAGGCTTAATTGCGGAAAAAACGCCAATTCGTTATCAAGGCTTACAAATTGGTTTAGTCAAAAAAGTAAACTTCACCCAAGATATGAAATCGGTCAAAGTTGAAGCCAATATCTACCCGGAAGCCGTGTCGGTATTACGTGAAGATACTAAATTCTGGATTGTTCAACCGAGCGCCTCGTTAGCCGGCGTTTCCGGTTTAGATGCGCTCGTATCAGGAAACTACATCACGCTTTCTCCGGGCAAAGGTGAAGAAGCGGATACTTTTGTAGCTGAAGATCGCGGTCCGATTGCCGAATTGAGTGAAGGTGATTTATTGATCCATTTAATTGCAGATGATCTCGGTTCTATCGAATTAGGTTCAAGCATTTTTTTCCGTAAAGTGCCGGTTGGCAAAGTGAACAACTATAGCTTTACTGATGACAAAAAAGTCGCTATCGATATCATTATTTATAAACAGTATGCAAAATTTGTGAAAAAAGAGAGCCGTTTCTGGAATATCAGCGGAATTAAAGCCGATGCCAATTGGAACGGTATTTCCGTTAGTGTGGATAGCGTGCAGGCGATTTTACAAGGTGCAATAGCCTTTGATTCGCCGGATGACAGCAATGAAGTGCAAGGCGAAACCACCTTTCCGCTCTACGCTTCCATCAAAGCGGCAAAACGTGGGCTGAACGTTGATATCACGCTACCTAATGATATTTCCGGTTTAAAAGAGAACGACACGCCGGTCTATTTTCACGATCTGCAAGTTGGTGTATTAAGTGAGATCAATTATGGTGAAGATGAAGCGGTTATCAACAGTACCCCAACAATTCAAGCCAAACTCTTGGTTGACCCAAGCATCAAATCCAATCTCAAAAGCGGTTCAAAAATTGTCTTAATGGATCGCCCTTCATTGGCGGAAGTGTCTAATTTAAATCAATTTTTACAAGGTAAGTATTTTGAAATTATTGACGGCAACGGCACACCGACCAGCCATTTTGAGGTGATAAAACAGTCTGAATTATTACTACAGCAACCGGGCGCTTTAATTCTTAGTTTAACTTCACCACAAACTTATGGTATAGAAGAAGGGCAACCGATCAGCTATAACGGCATTAAAATCGGTGAAATCGTGTCGCGTCAGGTTGAGATTGACAAAACCACCTTTAAAGCAGTGATTTTGGCGGCTTATCGCCATTTAATTAATGCAGAAACCCTGTTCGTGGCAGCAAGCAATTTCTCATTGGATGTAAGCAGTGATGGCGTACAAATGAATGTGGAATCGCCACGAAAATGGTTACAGGGCGGCATTAACGTTTTATTACGCTCCAACAAAACAGGCGGCAAAGCCTTGCAACAATATCCGTTGTATGCCAATAACAGTAACGCACTTGCCGGCATTACTTCGGATAATATCAAACCGACTATCGTGCTGACTACAGCAGAATTGCCTGACATCAGTGAAGGTTCATTAGTGCTTTATCGCCGCTTACCTGTCGGTAAAATTTTATCGATCAAACCGAATAAGCAATCGTTTGATGTTGCAGTCTTCATTAATCAGCAATACCAATATCTATTTACCAAACAAAGTCGATTCTGGGCAGAAAATGCGGTACAGGTTGGTGTTTCGCTACAAGGGGTTGATATTAAAGCAGCACCGCTTTCCAGAATACTAAAAGGAGCAATCAGCTTTGATAATATTGGTCAAAATGGTACTCAAACCATCTTATATCCAAATCAAACTGCAGCACTTTCCTCTGGACACGAAATAACGCTATTTGTAGATAATGCAGACAATCTTACTATCGGAATGCCGTTACGTTATTTGGGTTTAGAGATTGGTACTATCCAAAAAATCTCATTAGATGAACAAAAACAGAAAGTGATTGCATTGGCATCCATTCAACGTGATTACTTCAATGCTCTCAGTAAAAAGGGCAGCCATTTCACATTGGTAACACCGCAACTCTCTGCTGGAGGGGTGCAAAATTTAGATGCATTATTGAAACCCTATATCAACGTGAATTTTGGGAAAGGTAAAACTCAAACTCAATTCACTTTATCCCGTGCTGCCGGCGAAAATAATAAATACCAAAACGGTTTTCCATTGGTGTTGGAAACCGAAAATGCCGCTTCGCTTTCGGTTGGCGCACCGGTGTTATACCGCGGTGTTGAAGTAGGGGCTATTAACAATATTAAGCTGAATACTACAGCTGATCGCGTTTTTGTTGATATTCAATTAGCACAGCAATATCGCCATTTGGTTCGTCAAAACAGTGAATTTTGGTTAGCTTCAGGTTATTCCTTAGATATTGGTTGGAGCGGTGTTGATTTTCAAACTGGTACAGCACAGCAGTTGCTTCGTGGTGGCATAGCTTTTTCTACACCTTCAGGAAAGGTAGTTCAACCAGCTGCAAAAGCTTATCAACATTTTCTATTACAAACGAAAAAACCGGTTGAAAGTCAAAACTGGAATCAAGGCAGCGCACCATAAAATTAATAATTGTAAGGAAAGGGCTGAAAATGGAGGAGCCCTTTCCAGCTTAATCTCGGCACACAAAGTTCTAACTTGGGCTGCTTTCTTCCGAACCTGACCCGCTGAGCTAGAGTTTGTTGCGAGGAACCGAAAAGGACTCCATTGATACGTCTAAAAGACGAAAGGCATTATGCGATAAGTTGTCGCCAAATGCAAGTTTATCGCCAGCTAAACTGTTCATTCTTTTAGCATTTGCACAACTTTTCTGTTAAATTTTTTTCTTATTGCTCACCTTCAGCAATTTGCTCTAATTCCGCCCAACGATTTAATGCATCATCCAATGCTTGCTCCAGTTCAGCTAATTGTTGTAATTTACTGCTGGTAACTTCGTTCGACTGGCTAAAGAAATCCGGCTGATTAATTTCCTGCTGCAACAGCTGAATCTGTTGCTCCAACTGTTCTAGCAATTCAGGTATCTTCGCCAATTCTTGTTGTTCTTTGTAAGACAGCTTCACTTTTCGCACTTTACTGTCACGAAACGCCTGTTTTTTATTCTCTTTTGCCGGTTCTTCTATTTTGGGTTGTTGCTGTTCCTTCTGTGCCAATACATTCGCTTGTTGTTGTTTTGCATCGTGGTAACCGCCAACATATTTATGCAAAATGCCATCACCCTCAAAAATAAAACATTCGGTTACCGTGTTATCAATAAATTGTCGATCGTGACTAACGATAATGACTGTGCCTTGATATTCTGATAACAACTCTTCCAATAACTCTAAGGTTTCCACATCCAAATCATTAGTCGGCTCATCCAGAATCAATAAATTATTTGGTTTTAACAACAATTTTGCCAATAGCAGACGATTTTTTTCACCACCTGATAATGCTTTTACCGGAATCATTGCCCGTTTAGGCGGAAAGAGAAAATCTTGTAAATAACCTAGAACGTGGCGTTTCGCGCCATTAACCTCTACATCCTGCTTACCATCCGCCACGTTATCCATCACACTTTTCTCCGGATCAAGCGTTGAACGATATTGATCAAAATAGGCCACTTCCAATTTTGTTCCTGTATGAATTCGTCCGGATGTAGGTTGTAATTCTCCCAATAGCAGCTTAATCAATGTTGTTTTACCGCATCCGTTCGGGCCAATAAGAGCAATTTTATCTCCACGCAAAATTGTCGCTGAAAAATCTTTAATTAAAATTTTATCGGCTAACTGATAATTTAAATTTTCAATTTCAAACACAATTTTTCCGGAACGTATTGCATTATCAACCTGAATATTAGCTTTCCCCATTATATCTCGACGTTGGCGGCGCTCCTCTCGCATTGCTTTCAACGCTCTGACTCGTCCTTCATTACGTGTTCTTCTAGCTTCAATTCCTTTTCGAATCCAAACTTCTTCTTGAGCCAAACGTTTATCAAAAAGCTCGTTTTGCAAAGCCTCAACCCGCAAATTTTCCTCTTTTTGTTGCAAATATTGATCATAATTTCCCGGATAAGAGACCAATTTACCACGATCCAAATCAATAATTCGTGTAGCCATTCTGCGAATAAAAGCTCTATCGTGCGAAATAAAAACAATACTACCTTTAAATTCTAACAATAAATTTTCCAACCAATTGATCGTGTCAACGTCTAAATGGTTGGTTGGTTCATCCAATAACAATAAATCTGGCTCACAAACCAACGCTTTAGCTAAAGCAGCTTTTCGCTGCCATCCCCCAGACAATTCGGCTAATTCAATATCCGGATTTAACCCTAATTTCGCCAAAATTTCTTGAATTCTTGTTTCAAAACGCCAACCATCAAGGTGATCTAGCTGACCTTGCACTTCAGACAAACGGTTCATTGTTTTTTCTTGATAATCTTGTGCAATTTTCAGCGATAATTGATGATATTCTTTCAATAAATCTGCCAACTCCCGCACGCCTTCGGCAACATAATCGAACACTGTGCCTTCAATATGACGTGGTGGATCTTGTTCCAAACGCGCAATAATGCGATCCTTCTCAATAATCAATTGCCCATCATCCATTCCTACTTCTCCGGCAAGAATTTTCAATAAAGTCGATTTTCCTGCACCATTACGCCCCACCAGACAGACACGTTCTCCTGTCTCAATAGTCAGATCAGCATAATCTAATAAAGGATGATCACTAAATGAAAGATATGCATTTGAAAGAGTAAGTATCGCCATAATTTGCCTATAAAATCATACAACTTGAGGGCGCTTATTGTAGCCCACAAAAGCAAATAAAAAAACCACTGTAATCCATTATCAAATCACAGTGGCTCTAACTTATAACAGAAATTATTGTATTGCCTGTTCTAATTCAGAAATCATATTTTCTGTTGCTTTTAATCCGCCAAATGCCAAATACCAATTTGCTGCATTTAAATAAATAATATGATTTTGTTGATAAGCTTTTGTTTTCTTAATTAAATCATTATTCAATACAATTTTTGCATTATCCTTTTTATCAGTAATTGCAGCTGTACGATCCACTACCAATAAATAATCCGGATTTTTTTCAACAATATACTCAAAACCAACACTCATTCCGTGAGTAGATGATTTAATATTTTTATCTACCGGTGTAAAACCGAATTTTTGATATACCAAGCTATAACGAGAAGTATCGCCATAAGCACTAATACGATTTTCGTTCACCAATATTAATAAAGCATTCTTATCTTTAGTGAATTTATTTAATTCATCCACTTTTTTATTCAATTCTGTAATTTCCTGTTTTACAACTTCCTCTTTATTTACAATTTTTCCTAGAATTTCTAAATTATTGACTAATGATGGGTAATAATTGTTGTAATCATTCTGATAATAAAATACCGGAGCAATCTCTTTAAAACGATCCAACATTTTTTGTTGACGACCGGAAACAATAATTAAATCCGGATTTAATTCATTAATTTTTTCAAATGCTGGTTCAGGCAAAGACCCCACATTCTCAAATTTATCTGATTTAAATGACTCTAAATAAGCCGGTAACGCTGAAGATTTAGGAATACCGACAATACGATCTTCGGCATTTAATTCCCGTAATGTATCCGCTACACCAAAATCTAACACCACAATGCGCTTCGCATCTTGTGGAATAGTCTGCTTACCTATTACCGAATCGACAGTTATATCCGCTGCATAAGCAGAAGTACCAATAAGAAAGCCTAGTAAGCCAATAACAAATTTTAATGATTTTTTCATCATTTTCTCCTTAAATATCGATGTTTTAAATTTAACGGAAATAAGTTGCAATTCTTTGCCCATTAATTTGTTGAATTGGAATATGCATATCATAAATACCAGCCAAAACATCAGTCTGCATAATATTATCTACTGCACCTTCAGCAATCAGTTTTCCTTGCTGCATTGCGATAATATTATCAGCATAACAAGAAGCAAAATTAATATCGTGAATAACAATTACGACTGTTTTCCCTAATTTTTCTACTAATTGGCGTAATACTTGCATAATTTGTACGGAGTGTTTCATATCCAAATTATTAAGCGGTTCATCCAACAGAATATAATCTGTATCTTGCGCCAATGTCATTGCAATATAAGCACGCTGCCGTTGCCCACCGCTTAATAAATGAATTTGTTTATGTTTCAATTCATTTAAATTCATATAATCAATAGCGTGTGCAATGGCATTATGATCTTCCTCATTTAGCCTTCCTTTACTATATGGGAAACGACCAAAAGAAACTAATTCTTCAATGGTTAGACGTAATGGAATATGATTACTCTGTTTTAAAATCGCCAGTTGACGTGCAATGTTTTCACTCGACTGTTGTTGTAAAGGAATTCCATTTAAAATTACTTCACCTGTATCCGACATCAATAACCTACTAATAATCGCCAGTAAAGTACTTTTTCCTGCACCGTTCGGACCGATAAATGCAGTTATTTTTCCTTCCGGAATAATCAATGACACATCATCCACTACTTTTTGCTGTCCGAACTGTTTACTAATATTTCTTAATTCTATTGCCATTGTTTATTTGTCCTAAGTAATAAATAAATAAAATAAACTCCACCGATAAAATTAACCAAAATACTCAATGTTGTTTTAAAGGTAAGTAATTGTGCAACAATAAACTGCCCTAATACCAATACAATAATTGCTATTAAAATAGAAGTAGGAATCAACCATCTATGCTGATATTTCGGCATAAATTCAAAAGTAATATTCATTACTAATAAACCTAAAAAGGTAATAGGGCCAACCAATGCAGTTGCTACTGATATTAATAATGTTACTATAACTAATAACTGTTTAGTTATTCGTTGATAATTGACACCTAAATTTATTGCTTGATCACGTCCAAGTGATAATACATCCAAAACCCTAAAATAACGGATACTAAAAAGAGAAATTGCTATAATCATTATTGTTGCAATCCATAAAATATTGCTATTAATTCGGTTAAAACTAGCAAAACCAATATCTTGTGCAATTTGAAATTCATTAGGATCAATCAATACTTCCATAAAAGTCGTCATACTTTGGAATAATGTACCAAATACTATTCCTACTAATAATAAGAAAAACATATTTTGCTGTTCTTGTCTAAATAATAATTGATATAAGACTAATGCAAATAGCAACATTACTGCGCTTGAAAAGAAAAAGAGTCCAATAGAATCAATCGCAAATAATGTCGCTGATCCTGAAAAAAAGATAATAGCCGTCTGTATAAATAAATATAATGAATCTAAACCCAGTACACTCGGCGTTAAAATTCTATTATTAACCAACGCTTGAAACAGCATTGTCGATAATGCTATTGCCGTGCCGGTAACAATAATAGCTAATAAAGATAAACTCCGATGCATTAATGCATATTGCCAACGATTTGGTAATTGGTATAAAAAATAAAAAACTGTTACAACAATCGCAACTACAATCAATAATATAATCTTTAAACGGCAAGAGAAAATATTACGCATTACGATACCTTTTAAACAATAAATAGAGGAAAATAGCACTACCAAAAACGCCAACTACGGCATTAATCGAAATTTCATAAGGATAAATCACAATGCGTCCAAGAATATCGCAAAATAATACAAAAATAGCACCTAATAATGCTGTATGCGACAAAGTATTGCGTAAATTATCTCCTAAATATAAAGCGACAATATTTGGGATAATTAATCCTAAAAAAGGAATGACTCCTACGGTAACAATAACAATGGCGGACACAATCGAAACAATGGCTAGTCCTAAATAAAGTACCTGCTTATAATTTAATCCTAAGTTGGTGGCAAATTCTTCTCCCATCCCGACAATAGAAAAACGTTGCGCATAAATATATGCAAATAATAATGTTGGGATGCTGATATAAAGCATCTCATAGCGTCCACTCATAATGAGCGAAAAATCGCCTTGCAACCAAGCAGATAAATTTTGTAATAAATCTTGTTGATAGGCGATAAAAGCGGTCATAGAACTAATAATATTGCCAAACATAATGCCAACTAGCGGCACAAAAATAACATCGGTAAATTTTAGTTTTGACAATAAAGTCATAAATAATAATGAACCGGCAAATGCAGCAATAATTGCAATAGCCGATTTTAATAACATTGAAGCATCAGGAAAGCAAAGAATAGCTAATAACACGCCTAATCGCGCACAATCCATCGTTCCGGCGGTGGTTGGTGAAACAAAGCGATTACGACTAAGTTGTTGCATAATTAAGCCACAAATACTTAAACCGGCACCGGCAATCAAAATGCTCACTAAACGAGGAATACGGCTGATCAATAAAATTTGCCACTGTTCGGCATCAAATTGTAGTAAACCGCTAATAGTGATAGAACTCACACCAATTAATAAAGAAGTAATTGATAATACTACTAATAATAACAACAGATATCGTCGTTGAATCATCATTTTATACCGCTTCTAATAAATGATAACAATTCTTATTTTTTGAAAGAATATTGCCACGATAGGAAATGAATTTCAAGTAAAAAATAACCCTGTTATCCATTGGAAATAACAGGGTTTTCACAAAAAATAAACTATGGTATTTCAATTTACAAAGTAGTATTTCTCTAAGAAAAAATTCTGATATCAATTAGTTATATACACTAAATCCATATTTTTCAAACACTTTTGAGGCAGATTCTGTCTGCAAATAGCTAAAAAATGCTTTTGCAGCTTCGCTATCATTGCCTCTAATTAACGCTGCCGGATACTCAATTTTAGGGTAACTGCTTGCCGGAAAGATACCCACCACTTTCACTTTGTCACTCTGTTTTGCATCGGTACCATACACCACACCTAAAGGCGCTTCATCTCTTTCCACCAACGCAAGTGCTGCTCGTACATCCTTGCCACGAGCCAATTTAGATTCGATCTTATCCCACAGACCAAGTTTTGTTGTCGCCGCTTTCATATATTGCCCTGCCGGAACGTGATCAGGATCACCGACAGAAAGAAAACTATGCTGCAACGCTTTTATCCAATCCCCTTTTGCAATATCAATTTGCTGCAAATGGCTCTCTTGATTAGCGATCATCACTAAATCATTACCGACCAATACACGGTCTGAATCTTTTAGCAACAACCCTTTCTCTTTCAAATAATCCATCCATTTTGTATTAGCAGAGATAAAAATATTTGCCGGTGCTCCCTCTTCAATCTGTTTTGCTAATGTTGACGATGATGCAAAAGAGAAGACAATCTCATCTTTCGGCGAGTTTTGTTTATACTGTTGAGCAATATCCTGCAACGCATTGGTCATTGATGCCGCAGCAAAAACCGTCACCTGTTCTGCATATGCATACATTGTAGCGATGGAAAATAATGAAGTAATTAATAACTTTCTAAACATTACCGTTCTCCTTTTCTTGTGATGAATAAATTTTCTAACTATTGCTACTTAAGTAAAATCTGTATATCTAACAAATAGATATAAACCATTTGTTGCGCAACGAATATTGACGAAAGTTGTTGCTTAACGGGAATATCAATCACCATATCATCAGACAGACAAACAATCACAGTACTTCCGGCACTATTGGCTTTTATCGTCTGAATCGTTCCTTGCAAACAATATGGAATGCTGCTATTTGCTATCGGCTGTGAGCTTAAAACCAGATCACGCTGGCTAATCAAACATTTTACCGAGCAACCAACATCGATTTTCGATATGGTTGGAATCGCTAACGGTTGTTGAGCTAATTCTACACAAACAAGGTTCTCTTTATTCGCTGTCACTGTTGCCGGGAATAGCCACTGTTTTGCTTGTTCTCTTTGCCACTCTCTTAATACGCCACTATTCCAAATAGTTTCAATATCAGAAAACGCTGCCACTTTGCCGTTCTCTAATAACACCACACGATCCGCCAATGTTTTCAATTCATCCAAACTATGCGTAACATAAAGAATTGGAATATCAATTTCTTGCACTAATCGCTGCAAATAGCGCATTAACTCCTGTTTTCTCGGAATATCCAGTGCGGATAAAGGCTCATCCATCAATAATAATTTTGGTTCGGAAAGCAAGGCTCGGCCAATAGCAACACGCTGCTTTTCACCTCCTGACAAGGTTATCGGATAACGATTTAAGAGTTGTGATAATCCTAATAACTCTACAATCGCATTAAACTTTTCTTTTGAAAAAGATTTCATACCGTAGGTTAAATTTCCTTTAACGCGATAATGAGGGAATAGACGTGCTTCCTGGAAAACGTAGCCGATATGACGTTGTTCAATGGGCAAGTTAATCTGTTGTGCGGTATCAACTAACCTATTGTTCTGCAAGCAAATATATCCCTGATCAATATGACTCAACCCCGCAATCATATTTAACACCGAAGATTTTCCGGCTCCGGAACGCCCGAACAACATTGTGATACCCTGTGTCGGCAACTGCAGATCAAGCTCTATCTGAATATCAGGAAACTGTTTTTTAATCCGTAATTCAAGCATAACGTTGCCCTAATTTTTTGTACATATAACGCGCCAACCATTCTGATAATGCTAATGAACTCAAGGATAACATTATAGAAAGTAAGCACAGTTTAAAGGCTTGCTCCTCTGCCCCCGGTGTTTGAATAAAGGCGTACATCGCTAATGGAATGGTTTGCGTTTGCCCAACGATATTGGAAACAAAGGTAATCGTTGCACCGAATTCGCCCAAAGAACGCGCAAAGCCTAACACCATTCCGGCCAATACCCCCGGTAATGCCAATGGCAATGTAATGGTAAAAAATACGCGTTTTGGCGAAGCACCTAATGTTCTTGCCGTTAATTCTAAATGCGGATCAATATTCTCTAATGAGAGCCGAATTGAACGTACAATCAATGGAAATGCCACTACCGCTGAAGCTAACACCGCACCTCGCCAGCTAAAAGCGAACGATAAACCAAACCATTCAAAAAGATATTGCCCAATGATGCCTTTTCTTCCCATCACCACCAACAATAAATAACCAATCACCACCGGTGGCAACACTAACGGCAAGTAGACCAAACTATTAAGCAATGATTTACCCCAAAACTGTTTTCGCGCCAATAACCAAGCAATAAAAATTGCAAAAGGCAAACTCCATAGCATTGCATTCAGCGCCACTTCCAAACTTAGCCATAATGCTTTCACTTGTTGTGGCGTAAACATAAAATAGTTTAACCAATCCATACAGAATTTCCCTTCAAGACATCACTTAGTTTCTTAGACCAACGCCGCGTTTAATTAATTGATAAACAAAGCAATATAAGATTGCAATAAACAACGCCAATACACTGAAAGTGTAATGCAGCGACACATCGCTGATGCCTAAAAAGCCATAACGAAAACCGTTAATCATATAAACGATCGGGTTTAATTTAGATACCCATTGCCAAAATTCCGGTAATAACGAAATAGAATAAAAAACTCCGCCCAAATAAGTTAGCGGCGTTAAAACGAAAGTCGGAATAATAGAAGTATCATCAAATGAACGTGCAAACACCGCATTAATTAAACCGCCTAACGAGAATGTTGCCGTGGTCATCAACAAAATACAGAGAATAACGACCCAAGAATAGACATCAAAACGGACAAAAAAGAGGGAAACTAAGGTAACCAAAAAACCAACAAAAATGCCTCTTGCCATTCCGCCGGAAATATAACCTAAAATGATGATATGTGGTGAAGTAGGCGATACCAATAACTCCTCAACGTTACGTGCAAATTTTGTACTATAAAAAGATGAAGCGACATTTGCGAATGAATTGGTGATTGCCGACATCATAATTAATCCCGGAACAATAAATTGCATATAACTTACGCCATTCATTTCACCGATCCGCCCACCGATTAATTTTCCGAAAATCACAAAATAGAGCATCATCGTGATCACCGGCGGCACTAAAGTCTGTACCCAAATACGCATAAATCGTTGAATTTCTTTGCGTAAAATGGTTTTATAGGCAACCCAAGACAGTGACGACATTTATACTCCCTCCTGTTTTGCTTTATCCGCATCTGATTTATTTAACGCCATACTGACGAACAACTCTTCTAATCGATTTGCCTTATTACGCATACTTAACACCGTAATATCCTGTTTTGCCAGTTCAAGAAAGAGCCCGTTTAATCCCTGTTCACGATGTACTTCCACCTCTAACGTGACAGGATCGACAATTTTCACGGCATAATCACTTAATTTCACCTCAGATACGCTATGCGCAAGATCCAAAATGAACGTTTCCGTTTCCAATTTTGATAACAGAGATTTCATCGAGGTATTTACAACTAATCTCCCCTGCTGAATAATGCCAATATTTCGGCACAGCATTTCCGCCTCTTCTAAATAGTGCGTAGTTAAAATAATCGTGGTTCCCTGTTGATTCAGTTCTTGTAAAAATTGCCACATAGTACGGCGTAATTCGATATCCACACCGGCAGTCGGCTCATCCAAAATTAATAGACGAGGTTTATGCATCAAGGCACGAGCAATCATTAAACGGCGTTTCATACCGCCGGATAACTGCATCGATTTTTGATAACGCTTATCCCATAAATCCAGTTTTTTTAGCCAAATTTCCGCCCTTTTTAAAGCTTCCTGACGAGGCACTCCGTAATAGCCGGCTTGATTAGTCAAAATATCAATCACTTTCTCAAAATTATTGAAATTAAATTCTTGAGGTACAACGCCCAGCTGTTTTTTCAACTCACTCTGTTGAGTATCTAAATCATAACCGAACACTTTTACTTGACCACTCGTCTTATTGACCAAAGAGCTGATAATACCAATTGTGGTAGATTTTCCGGCACCGTTATGCCCGAGCAATGCATAAAAATCACCCTCTTTTACAGTAAGATCAATACCGTGCAAGGCTTTAAAACCATTGCGGTATGATTTTGTTAATTGCTTAATTTCTAATGCAAACATTAATGATCCTTCAATTATTTTCTTATTGTTGATGAAAATGTCATAGGCAGGTAGGATTTTATCGGTATAATGCAAAATGCTCGACAATAATAACATATCTTCAAGATTAAGGTGTAACAATGAAGAAAATCGAACAGCTGTTTGCCAACAATTTCAAATGGGCAACAGAAATGAAAGAGCAACACGCAGATTACTTTGCTCAACTTGCCGAACATCAAAAACCGACTTACCTTTGGATTGGCTGCTCCGATAGCCGCGTTCCTGCCGAAAAACTAACAAATTTAGGTCCTGGAGAACTGTTTGTACATCGCAATGTCGGCAATCAAGTTATCCATACTGATCTGAACTGTCTGTCCGTAGTGCAATATGCCGTTGATGTACTCGATATTGAGCATATCATTATTTGCGGTCATACCAATTGTGGCGGCATTCACGCCGCAATCAGCAACCAAGAACTCGGTCTAATTAATAACTGGCTGCTACATATTCGCGACATTTGGTTCAAACATAGCCATCTATTAGGTAAATTATCACCGGAACAGCGTGCGGATGTTTTAACCAGAATTAATGTTGCCGAACAGGTGTATAACTTGGGGATGTCCTCTATCGTACGTTCCGCCTGGAATCGTGGCAAAAAACTCTCACTCCACGGTTGGGTTTACGATGTCAGTGACGGTTTTCTCATCGATCAAGGTGTAATCGCGACTAGTCGAGAAACACTGGAGATCACTTACCGCCAAGCTATTGCCAAATTACTCTTAGAATATGTGGATCAACCACAATCAGTAACAGACGCCAAACTTAAATAAACAGCCTTAAATCTTGTCGACATCAAATTCGGCAAGATTAATTGCCAGCGGTCGTTGATAAAATTCTGCTAATGCAAGGCGAAGTTTTTCCGCTCTTTTCGGCAACCCTTTCTCCACATAAGCACAAACTTGTTTATACACCGCTTGCTTAAATGGTTTTGTATCACCGGGATTACCATTCAAATTATCAGCACTGGCAAAATAACGAAAACCTGCTGCATTGGCTAAAATCCATTCCAAAGCTTGTGGTTTCACCTCCACTTTTTCAAATTCTCTTTGCTGATCTTCGCTACGTCCATCAGGTTCATACCAATAGCCAAAATCCTCAAGTTCTCTACGCGCTTTGCCTGCGACTAGCCAATGTGCGATTTCGTGTAAACCACTGCTATAAAATCCGCGTGCAAAACAGATTGCGTGATAAGGTCGCTCCTCCGTTGCAGGCAAATAGACAGGTTCATCCCCACCTTTTTCTAATTTTGTATTATATTCTGTATAAAAACAGCGATTAAAAATCGCCATTAAATCTTCTATTTTATGTTCCATTATGCCTTCCCTAAAAAATAATTAATGCCTTAATTACAATAATTAAGGCATTAACCAATCATAATAACTTGACGAATTATTTTAAATTTTGTAACGCTTCAATACGTTTTTCTAATGGTGGATGGCTCATAAATAAACTTGCTAAACCACTTCTTTTACCATTGATAGCAAATGCCGCCAACTGACCGTTAAGCTCTTCCGGTTCGTGAATTGATTGTAAACGACGCAATGCTGCAATCATTTTTTCTTTCCCTACAAGCCGAGCTGATCCGGCATCTGCGTGAAACTCACGATAACGTGAAAACCACATTGCAATAATACTGGCTAAGAAACCAAATACGATTTCTAATACCATTGATACAAGAAAGTAGATACCTGAATTTGAGCTACTTTCCTCATTGCTACTACGGCTTTGCACCGCCACACTGGCAATTAAACGTGAAAGGAAAATGACAAACGTATTCAATACACCTTGTAACAATGTCATTGTTACCATATCACCATTACCGATATGGCTCACTTCGTGAGCCAACACAGCTTCCGCTTCATCTCTTGTCATACTGTTCAATAGACCAGTACTTACTGCAACCAAAGAATTATTTTTACTTGCTCCAGTAGCAAATGCATTTACATCCGCAGAGTGATAAATCGCTACTTCCGGCATTGGTAAACCAAGTTTTTCAGTCTGTTGCTTAACAGTATGAATCAACCAACGTTCTGTTTCATTTTGTGGATTTACAATTACTTCAGCGCCAACAGCACGTTTTGCCATTGTTTTTGATAAAAATAATGAAATTAATGAACCACTGAAACCAAATAATGCAGCAAAAATTAACAACCCTGTCGCCTCTTGGGCACGAATGCCCGTAAGCGTTAGAATAATATTAAACACAAATAAAACAGCCATATTTGTGATTAAAAACAAGACAATACGCATCATATCCGATTTTCTCCTTTTCATAATGCTTCTGTGCAAATTGTGCTTTTATATAGCATTTCTTTATCAATTTTCAAGAGTTTAAAAAATTTTTTTATTCAAAATTAATCCCAAAGACTCATTTGCTGCTGTTGATGTGGTGATGGTAAATGAAGATTCAGACCGATTAAACGCACTTTTCGCCCGTAACTTCGCTGCCAGGCAATCTCTAACAATTGCTGAAAATTCCAAAATTCACACATCAATCCACTTTTTTCTACTGTTGTAATTTGAAAATCAGAAAATTTTAGCTTTACGCCTAATTTAAAAGATTGTTCTGAAATATTAACAGAGTAACGATGCAAACGTTCTATCAGCTGTTGATATAATTTTTCAACTGTCGACAAACTTTGTGATAATTCAGCCAAATCAACTATTAATGTTTCCTCAACTCCAATTGATTTTCGCTCTCTATATGGCTGTACTCTCCTTCCATCATTAGCGTGACTAAATTGCCAAATCCGTTCCCCTATTTTACCTAACTGATCATACAATATATGTCTTGGAAAATGCCGCACATCCTCGCAAGTTATTAGCCCCATTGCAGATAGTTTTTCTGTTACCACCTTCCCCACACCGGGAATTTTAGATAGCGTTAAATTTTTTACAAATTCATCCACTTCACTTGGTGAAATAACAAACATTCCATTCGGTTTATTTTTCTCAGAAGCTATTTTGGATAAAAATTTTAATGGTGCAACACCAGCTGACGCAGTTAAATGGAGTTCCGTTTCAATATCTTGTCTAATAGCTTGCGCTATCCAAGTTGCCGATCCAGAATAGGCATTAGATGCCGTTACGTCCAAATAAGCTTCATCTAATGAAAGCGGTTCAATAATATCAGTATACCGTTGAAAAATGTGATGTAATTGTCGTGATACTTCTTTATATAACGGCATATTAACTGGTAATAAAACTAAATCAGGACAACGTCTCAATGCTTGCGCACTAGACATAGCACTATGCAAACCATAACGCCTTGCAATATAATTACACGTTGCTAAAACACCTCGGTGTTGTGGCAAACCGCCAATAGCAACCGGTTGATTAGCTAAAGATGGATTATTTCGAATTTCTATTGCCGCATAAAAACAATCCATATCAATATGAATAATTTTTTGCACTGTCATTATGTTTTCTTATTAAGTTAATAGATATAAAACATTTTACACAATACTGTATAAAAATACAGTTATTTACTACTTAACTTCTCTTTTTTGAATAAGTAAAAAACAATCACTAGCATTTTATGACTAATAATCAAGCAACTATTCAAAATATGATTTTCATTACTTGACTTACCATTTTGAAATCCGTATTATTCACACCGCTGAAAACAAGCTATCCTGCGGAGGAATGGTCGAGTGGTTGAAGGCACCGGTCTTGAAAACCGGCGAGGATTTACGTCCTCCAAGAGTTCGAATCTCTTTTCCTCCGCCATCTCATTTCTTAAAAAACCGTAAGTTTGAAAAATAG